>NZ_JBFLUG010000070.1:0-41510 GCF_041008525.1 Parafrankia sp. FMc2
TAGGAACCTCGATCATCCCGTGGGCGCCGCGTCCGCCTGTTCCCGGGCCGTTCTCACCGCGACGCCGTAGCCGCTACCAGCCCGCGACGCCAGCCGACACGCCGATCACGACTTTGTCGCAGCCCTGCCGGCGCCCGTCTCCGTCTTCACGATCGGCATCGTCAGGACCAGCTCCAACGGACGGAAGTCGAGGCGTGTGGTGCCGCCCTCGGAGTAGGCGACGACTCCGTTCCGCGCCATGATCTCGATCGTCGCCCGGTTGAAGCGGAAGACCTCGTAGGCGACGGGTGCCGGCGGAGGAGAGGTATCCGCGCTGGCGGCGTGGCGACCAGCACCGCGACGGCCAGGAAACCGGCGAGCAGACCGGTGAACGGTGCAAACAGGCGACGTAATTTCATGGATCCCTCCAGGGGCTTCCGGTCGCGCCGGAGAAAGCACGAACCCGTCACATGGACGCCATCCCCGGAAATATCCCTGAAAGATCTCTGTCCGGCCACTTCTAGCGGCATGAACAGGTCGGACATTCGCTGCCGTCGTCTCCGTCGCCGAGGAGACGTGTATGCGCCGATAGAGATCGGATCGCGTCTTCGGCGATGAACCTCCATGTCCCGGTACGAGGCCCGTGTTCCGATGAAGCGGACGTTACCTTCTGGCCGGGAACAAAGCCACGAGGGTGCCGGGTAATAAGTCCTGACAATCAGTGTCCGTCGACCTGGTGATGCCGTGGCAAGCGTTCCCTTGACTCGCAGAAGGGAACATTCATGAAAATGTGGACACGACGTGCGGCCAGGTATGCCGCCGTTCTCGCTGTCGCCGGGGGTGTGGCGATCGCGACGACCACGCCCGCCTCCGCGGCAACACCCAACACGGCCGTCGGAATCCAGGCGGCGGGAATCCTCCCCCTCGGGCCGCTCGTGGTCAGCACCTTCCCGGGCACCTCTCCCGTCATTCTGACGGGCGTCGATCTCCCACCGTTGCTCACCGTCGGCGCCGTCGGTGCCGAAACGGGCCCGACCACCGCCCACGCCGCGGTCGCCGGACTGTCCGTCTCCCTGCCGACCCTGGCCAGCGTTACCGTCGGCGCGGTCGAGTCGTCCTGCGCCTACGACCCGTCCACCGGCGACGTCACCGGCGAGACCGACGTCGCGAACGGGACCATCAAGCTCCTCGGCATCGAGACCGTGCTCGAGGCGGACCCGGCCCCGAACACGACCGTGACCCTCCCCGCCGGGCTGGGCTCGCTGACCCTGAACCAGCAGACGGTCGAGGCTGACGGCACTCTCGCCGTCAACGCGATAGCGATCGATCTCCTTGGACTCGAACACATCGTCATCGCGAGGTCGGTCTGCAACGACGCACCCTGACCTGACGACGACCTGATCCGGGGCCGTGCGTGCTGCTTTCTCCCCGACCGCGGGAGTGCGCACGGCCCCGGGCCGGGTCAGCTGCGTCGCGCCTCGACGCGGGTGGTCGGGAGGCGGACGTGGAGGGTGGTGTGCCCGGGGCGGCAGGCGGCGATGGTGATGGTGCCGCCGTGGCGTTCGGTGACGATGCGGCGGGCGATGTCGAGGCCGAGGCCGGTGCCCTGACCGACGCCCCTGGTCGTGAAGAACGCCTCGAACGCCCGGGCCGCGACCTCGGGGGGCATGCCGTGGCCCGTGTCGGTGATGTCGACGAGAACGGCGCCTTGTTCGGCGCGGGTGGTGAGAGTGAGGGTGCCGGTGCCGTTCATGGCATCGATGGCGTTGTCGATCAGATTCGTCCAGACCTGGTTGAGCTCGCCCGCGTGCACCTGGATACGGGGCACATCGGGAGCGTAGTCACGCACGACCGCGACGCCGGTGCCGAGGCGGTGCCCGAGGACCGCCACCGTGCTGTCGAGGCCGTCGGTGAGGTCGACGAGCTGCAGTGAGCCCCGGTCCATCTGCGAATAGGACGTGATGGCGGTGACCAGCCCGGAGATGCGGCGGGTCGCTTCGCCGAGCTCCGCCAGAATGCCGGTGGTGGCCAGGGTGCCGGCGATCCACTGCAGACCCGCCTGGAGCACCGGCCCGTCACCGAGCACGCCCGCTGCCCGGTCACACCAGGCGACGTCCACCCCCGCGGTGGCGAGCGGTGTCGCGATCGCCCACTCGTCCTCGACGCCATGGTCGGCGAGCCAGGCCGAGAGATCGTCCTCGAGGTCGGCCATGGCCAGCGGGGACAGGGACGCCGCGGGGGGTCTGATCTCGGCGCGCAGCGCGTCGAGCTCGGCGAACCGGTCGGCGGTGGGCCCGGCGAGCCCCCCTGACGCAAGCCGGGTGACGGCGCCCAGCACCGTCTGGAAGGCCTCCGTCACATCGCCGACGGCGCGGGTGGCGGCCGCCGCCGGGTTGTTGATCTCGTGCGCGAGGCCGGCGGCGAGGGTGCCGAGGGCGGCGAGCGACTCACGCTGGCGGGCCGTCGCCTCGATGGACCGCGCTGTCCCGTACACGCCCCGGATGAGATGGCTGCCGAACGGGAACCAGGAGTCGACCCGGGCCCGCAGGACGTCGGCGGGCACCCGGAGCACCCGGCCCGGCGCCGCACCCCGCCCGGTCGCCAGGTACACGCCCTGCTCGTCCCACGCCCGGAAGCCGCCGGCCCACCGGCCCGGCGCGTCCATCCGGCCGACCACGGACGGTTCACCGCCGAGCTGACGCACCAGGTCGATGGCCCCCTCGACCAGCACCCACCAGAAGTCCGCGGGATCACCCTCGCGGAACAGCTCGACACCCGGCTCGATCCGGACCTCACTGTCGCCGGCGGCAAGCTCCGCGAGCTGCTCGCCGGACAGGCCGGCAAACAGGTCGAGTTCACGAAGATCCTCGACCCGCATCAGATCGCCTCCCGCCAGCGGTGGCCCGCACCCGCGCACCCGCGAGCCCCACCCCCGGGCACCGGGCTCGGGGTGTGCCCACGAGCGAACCTATCGGCCTCCACCTGCCCGTGGACCAGGATGGACGGCCCAGCACCGGTGCCGAGCGGACCATCGCCCGGCCGCATCCACGCGGAAGGCGCGCCGGTATCCCACGTAATCGCGCCATTCACCTTGAACCGACATGCGTCACTCATCGGGTTCGAGGATTCGTCATCCTCGCTGCCGGTTTCGTGTAAATGTTGCGACGCCTGGCCCGCATGCCCCCGATGGATAGGTGTCGATCATGTCGCAACGAACCGGTACCAGGCTGCTGACGGCGGACGAGACCGCGACCGTCCGCGCGCTGCTGGGACTCCCGCTCCCGCCCGAGGTCGAGCCCGAGCCCGAGCCCACCAAACCCGAACCCGCCGCCGCCGCCGCGAAGGTCGTAAAGGCCGCGAAGGACAATCGCCATGCCTGGAAGGAGGCTCATCCGACGCAGGCGGCGCGGGAGGAGTTCGCCGGCGACCTCCGGATCGCGCTCAAAGCGGCCATCGACGCCAAGGAAGCCAGTATCAGCCGCAAGGAGAACGCTCGGGTCATCGACCTGAGCCACCTTCTCCCGGCCGCGGCGGCAGCAAAGGAGGTCGTCGACGAGTTCTTCGCGGAGTGGGTCGGGAACGCCCTTGTCCCCGCGGAGCTCGCTGCCACCAGGAGGAACTTCACGTTCACGGTCGGCGGCGATGCACCGACCATCGTCTCGATGGCCGACACGGCCACCCGGCGACGACTCGGCCGCATGACGGAGCCGGTCAACATGGTCGACTACCTGATGGGCACCGACGTGGTGCGGGCCCTGGCCGAGAAGCATTTCTTCCACTACCAGAACGGGACACCCGAGGAGAGGGATTTCTACCAGAAGTCGGTCGTCGAACCGTTCGTCGCGGACCACAGCGCAGCGCTCCTGCGCTACGAGGCCAGCGAGATGTCGATGTCCGATCCGAACACGGTCCGCATCTTCATCACGCCCTGGGTTCTCGACTGGGCCGCGGAGGAGGCCGAGACGGAGTCGATGGCCGTGGCGGCGAAGAAGTGGGACACGTTCGTCCTCCTGATCCACGAGTACATCCACGTCCTGCAGCACCCCCTGCTGCCGACGGCAACCCAGCGCAGTGTCGTCGTCCGCGAGGGATTCTGTGAGTATCTGGCGGTCAAGGTGACGCGTCACGTCGGCTCCTTCTCCGACGAGAGGATCCAGGATCTGAACAGGCGGATCACCGGTCAGGAGCACCACCGGCCCTCCCGCGCCTGGCTTCCCGACTACAGCCCGACTGCCGACTACGCGCCGCTCGTGAAGCGCGTCACCGAGGCGATGGGGACCGTCGGTGAGAACGCGATCCACGCGGCCTTCTTCCAGGGCCATACCGAGTTCCTCGGTACCGCCGTCAGCCATGCCGGGGAGCGGTATCCGATGCCGCCCGTCACCATGGGCCCCGACGGGGCGCGACGGCTGCCCTTCCCCGTGACCAGCGGACGCCGTGGCCACGACTGGATCAGCCGCGGAACCGGCATCCCGGCGGAGACGTTCGCGAAGCTCAACGCCGACGTCGCCCTCGACGAGGCCAAAAGCTTCGTTCCCGACGGGATGGATCTCCAGATCAGTGTGCCGGGATTCCGGGCGCATCGGGTTCTTGGCCTTGCCGACGGCGTCGGCGAGACCTGGGAGCAGATCGCCCGCCAGAACGGCACCACCGTCGACGAGCTCATGCGCATCAACGACCTGGGCGGCAACATTCCGGCCATCGACGACCTGCAGCTGGAGTGGGTACTGGTCCAGGACAGCTGACCGGCACGGGTGACCGGCGAGGGCCCTGACCCGGGACGAGGGCTCTGACCCGGGCGGCTACCCGGCCTCGCCGGCCTCGGAGACGGCCTCGCGCACCGGAGCACCGGTGACGTCGTGCGCGGCGACGTCAGGAAGGACGGCCGCGCCCAGCGGATCGCCGTGCCACTGCGTGAGGTTCCAGCCGGCCGAGAGGTCGCCTTCGAGGGTGACCAGACCGGTGTTCGAGAGCCAACGGTCCTCCACGGAGCCGACCCCGTCGACCCGCAGGCCGACCCACGCCCGGATCGCGGCACCATGACTGACGACCACGACGGTGCCGCGCTCGTCATGCGCCGCCGCGACCTTCGCGATCGCGGCGTCGTAGCCGGCGACGAACGCGCGGCCGTTCTGCCCACCCGGCATCGTGCGGTCCAGATCGCCGTGGAGCCAGTCGGTGATGACGTCGAGATACGTCGCGATGGATGCCTTGTCGCTGCGCAGCTCGAGATCACCCGCACCGATCTCCTCGACGCCCTCCTCGACGCCGATCGCCAGCCCACGGGCCTCGGCGAGGGGAGCCGCGGTGAGCTGGGCGCGGGTCAGGACCGAGGCGTAGATCGCCGAGATCGCCTCACCGCGGAGGGCGTCGGGGAGAGCCCGTGCCTGAGCGTGACCGAGGGCGGTCAGCCCGGCTCCCGGTCGCCCGGTGTCGAGGGCGCCGGCGACGTTGGAGGGGGTCTGGCCGTGACGGAGCAGCATGAGGCGCATCGCGGCCAAGTCTAGCGTTCGGCGTTCGTCCAGATGTTCGACGGCGGTCGGCCCACAGCCCGGAGCGCTGCGCAGTGGGCGGGGATCAGCGGGAGCGCAGCGCCTTCGGCCCCCCTCGCTGACCGGCCCAGGGCGGACGCCCAGGGCCCTTGCCGTCGGCGGCGGTCGGCGAGGGGCCGCCGACCTCGTCCGACTCGCAGGCGTCATCCGAGGCCGCCCCGTCGGTTCCGGATCCGGCGCAGTTCGATGCCGAGGCGCCGACGACCGGCTGACCTGTCACGGCTGCGGCCCCTTGCGCGCTGGTTGCGGCGCTCCCGGTGGTGGGCGCAGACGCAGCCCCGCCGGAGGATCCGGCATCCGGCCCGACCGTGGACTCGCCCTCGGGCGCGGCGGCGTCGGGCGGGGCGGCGTCGGGCGGGGCGGTTGTGCCGGCCGACGGGTGGGACGTCGGCGGCGAGGAGGGCATGACCCCTGGAACGGTGCCGTGGGCGACCGCGGGGGGGTGAACTGCCGTTTCAGGGTCGGATGCCGCCAGCAGGCTGGTCGCGGCGGCGAGGGCGACGAGTGTCCCGGCGACGGGTACCAGCGCACGGCGACGCCTGCGGCCGCCCGCATCCCCAGCGCCGTGTGCGGTGGCCCGCTCGGCCGGGGGGGGAGGCGGTGAGTCCGTCGGGAACGGTGTCGAGGCCCACGATCGAGAACCGTGCGGACGGCCGGGGGGAGGATGGTGCCGAGGAACCGGCGGGGGAGGACCGCCGGGGCGGCGGAGCCTGGGCCAGACGCTCTGCGGGCGGCTCTGCTGGCTGTGCCATGAGCGCTGTCGTTGGTCCGCCTGGGGGCGAGGCGGTGGATAACTCGTCGAGGAGGCGGCTCGCGCTCGGACGGCAGTCGGGCTGCTTGCGTACTGTCGCGGCGACCACTGTTCGCAGGTGTCGTGGGAGAGCCGTCAGGTCGGGCTCGGCATGGACCGTCCGGTAAAGGAGGGAATCAAGCGGACCGTCGCCGAACGGGGCCCTCCCGGTGGCCGCATAGGCGAGGGTGAGCCCCAGAGCGAAGATGTCCGCGGCGGGTCCGGGGCGGCCGGCTGTGCCGAGAAGCTCCGGGGCCATGTAGCCGACGCTGCCGAGAACCACCCCGGTCGCGGTGACGGTGCCGGGGAGCCCGGCGGCAATGCCGAAGTCGATGACCTTTGCGCCGTCGGGGGCCAGCATGACGTTGCCCGGTTTCAGGTCGCGGTGCACCACTCCGGTCTGATGGATGGCGACCAGTGCCGAGGCCAGCTCGATCGCCAGTTTCCGCAGGTGGTCCGCCGGCAGTGGGCCGTGCCTGGCGACCACCGTCAGCAGGTCGGATCCCGGGATGTATTCCGAGGCCAGCCATGGCTGCTCCGCCTGGGGGTCGGCATCGAGCAGCCGCGCCACCCGCGGGCTGTCGATCGCCGCTGCCGCGGCCACCTCCCTGCTGAAGCGTCGGACGAAGTCCGGATCGTCGGCGTACTCGTCCCGCAGGACCTTCACGGCTGCCTGCCGGCCCGCGGCGTCCACTCCCAGATAGACCACACCCATCCCGCCGCGGCCCAGCCGCGCGGCGAGGTGGAACGGGCCGATGGATGCAGGATCTCCGTGGCGCAGCGCCTTCACCGATGCCCCAGCCTCTCGACGTCACCGCGCCCACCCCGAGCGCGCCCGTCTTACATGCCCGCAGGTCCACGCCGTATCCTCCGCGAGGTCCCGCTTTCGGGGAACGTCCTACGCGCGCTGGGACTGGACGAGACCCTGAGCGAGGCCAGAAGCAGCGGGAGCCCGGAGTAGAGCGGTCGACGCCGGTCGGCCTGGCTGTGGCCTGGCTCCTGTCGTGATTCGAGTCGTCCCTGTGGATCGTCGTCGCCCAAAACGGCTTTCTGCGCCGCCAGCCAGTCGGAACCGTCGATGTCGAGTGCGTGGCGCAGGTAGGCCCAGGTGAGCCGCTGGATCAGGGCGACTCGCTCGGGGTTCTCGTCCGCCGCCTCCCCGGCGGCCGCTTCCGGCGAGATCCAGTCCGATCTGGGCGCCTACGAGCTCATGCGTGGCGTGGGCGGCATCTGCATCGGCGCGGGCAGGAACCCCCGCTACGACGCACGCCGACTGGTCGCGCTCCTCGTCGCAGGCCTACGCCGGCACCCGTGACCACCATGTGTCCGACGTGGGACCGATGGGAGGCGGCGGATCCGCGCTCGTGCTGACGTGCTCGGCCGCCGCCGTGGAATCGGCTCCGCTGCTGTCGAAGGACGATGTGGTCTTTCTATGGTCCGCAAACGGCTGGTTCGGGGTTTGTGGTGCTTTTGCGGGGCTATGCTGTGTGTCTCGAAAGGCTGACGATCGGGGGACGTCGTGCCGAACGCTGGGCTGCAGCATTGGCCGCCGCGTACTTTTCTTGGCCGGTTGACCGGTCCGGCCGCCGAAGAGGCGGTCCGGCTGGGCTGGCTCTGCAGCTTCATCTCCGGTGAGTACTTGCTCCGAGACAGCGAACCGACCGATCACGTGCTTCTTCTGCTCGACGGTGTGGTCAAGGTCTTCGGGGTTTCCGGTGACCGGGACGTCCTGATCGGCCTGCGCGTGGGCGGAGACGTCGTCGGTGACCTTGCCGCGCTCGACGGGCAGCGGCGGGCGGCGACCATCGTGGCCGGTAGCCAGGTGGCGGCGCGCCGCATGCCCGCAGCCGACTGGCGTGGCTTCCTGGATCGCATGCTGGGCGCTCGCGAGGCTTACACCCGACTTCTCGCGGACAGGCTGCGGGCCGCCGTCCAACGGCAGGTGGATCTCGGTGGCTGCCGGCTCCCGGTGAGGGTGGCTCGCATTCTCACCGAGCTCGGTCGACGGCACGGCGTCCGGACCGAGACGGGCCTGGAGATCGACATGGCCATCACCCAACCCGATCTCGCGTCCGCGGCCGGATGCAGCGAATCCGCGCTGCGGACGGTTCTTGGTCGGCTGCGGCGAGCGGGTGTTCTGTCCACCGAGTACCGGCGCCTCGTCATCCTCGATCCCGAGGGGCTGCGGCGGCTGGCCAATGGCGTGGACGAACCCGACCTGACAGAGACCCAGTACTTTCTGTAGCCGCCTGTATCGCGCGAAAGTCGGTGACCGCGCCCGGTAGGTGTCGGATCTGCTCTCGGTGGAATTCGCGCGCGTGCGTCGTCGCAGTTTAGGTGGTCCCCGTACCGGTCCACCTGTCTGCTTTCCGACTCTTGGATCCGCCAGATCAGGCGGATGAGGTCGCCTGCGCATCTATTTGATTTCGCTCACCAGCTGGGAAGGAACCTGATGAACGATCAGCACCTGCTGCCCTACTCCGTCCTGGCATGCGACATCGCGAACTCCAGCGATCATCGCGTGGCCGACCAGCTTCAACTCCGTGCGGACTTCCGCACCATCATCACCGGCTGCCTGGCCCGCCTTGGCATCGATCCGGCGCCTCCGGGCCTCAGCGACGAGGGCGACGGCACCCTCGGCCTGCTCCCCGCCCATGTACCGCGAGACGTCCTGGTCGCGGAGCTGCCCCGGGAGCTGGCCATCGCTCTCGGACAGCGCAACGCCGACCGGTTGCCCGCCTACCAGCTGCGGGTGCGCCTGGCGCTGCACCATGGCCTTGCCATGGCGTCAGGGGGCGGCTGGGTCGGTCACCCGGTGAACACCGCCGCCCGCATCGTCAACGCGCAGGCCGGACGGCTGCTGCTGTCCAAGGTTCCCTCCGCCCACCTCGTCCTCCTGCTCTCCGAGGCGATGTACACCGACACCGTCGCCGAGCAGTTGCGGGGGTTGCAGCCGGACGACTTCGCCGAGATGAGTATCGGCCCGAACGAGAAGGGCACAGGCATGCCGATCCGGGTCTGCCTGTGGGGAACGAGGCGTTCCGCGCCGTCTGCGGAGATCCTCGCGGCCGTCATGCGTGAGACCGGCGCGGCTGAGGCGCCGGCCAGTCCGGAGGCGCCGGCCAGTCCGGAGGCGCCGGCCAGTCCGGAGGCGCCGGCCAGTCCGGAGGCGCCAGCCAGTCCGGAGGCGCCGGCCAGTCCGGAGGCGCCGGCCAGTCCGGAGGCACCAGCCAGTCCGGAGGCACCAGGCGGCCCAGGTGGCTCCGAGGCCCCGGAATCGGCGGAACCCGGGATCGGCCGGGGCATCCAGATCACTGGCGGCGCAGTCGCCTTTGGCACCAGGAGCCAGGTGATCACCGGGTCTGTGGGCACGATCAACAACTACTGATGGCGGGCTTCGATGACGACACCGACAGCCGGCGAGGCGTCCGGCGAAGGAACCGTGGACCCCGGCCCGGCGAGTGGCGGCGATCAGCGCGAGGCAGGCCGCGGGCCGGAGGATCGGAGCGACCCTCGGTCCGACCGATCTGAGGCGGCGGCAGGCCAGGACGGCCACGCGGACAAGCACGGGCGACAGGCTGACCAGGGCGGCGAGGGCTCTCGGAACAGCGAGAACACGCAGACCGAGGAGGAAAGCGACTACGACGTCGACGGAAACCGCCGGCTGCGCGCTGAGGCCGAGCGCGGCTTCCGCAGCCTGCACGGCACCATCGGCCTGGGTGATCATTCGATCACGATCGGGGGGTCGGTCGGGACCATCGTCCTCGACGGTGGTCGTCGGGTCGGACCGCGTGCGCGTGCGATCGGAGCGCGTGTTGTCGCTCAGCTCAACGCGACTCTGGTCGAGACGGTCGCACCGCCCGACACCGTCAGCAGCCGGGCCCGGCTGGTGGACCGTCTGCGTCTCAGCCCGGTTGCGTTGCTGGCGGGTCCGGAGGGTTCGGGGCGCACCAGCCTCGCGCTGTGCGCGCTGGCCGAGGCACTGCCGGAGGGCGCCGGCACGGCGGTCTTCGACCCCGGCTCGGACCAGGCCGAGCTGACCCCGTCTGATGTGCGCTCCGGTTTCGGCTACGTCCTCGACGTCACCGCCGCCGTCCGCCGGGACGGGTTCGATCTGCAGGTCAGCCGCTTGACCCAGCTCGCGCGGAGCCAGGGGGTGTGGTTCGTGCTCATCGTCGATGCCACCGCCACCGCGCTGACGGGCGGCGAGCCGGTCGCCCACCGCATGCCTGACCAGGTCGAGGTCCTGCGGTCGCTGCTCGACAGGCGTTTCGGTTGCCCTGCCACGAAGATCGACACGTTGCCGGCGGGTGTGTACGCCGCCGTGGCCGGCGTGTCGATGGCCCGGGTGGTACGCGTGGCGGCCCTGGTCGCTGCGGCGCTGCGGGCCGACCAGCCGGCCGATCGCTTCCTCGACGAGCAGGTTCGTCAGAGGGTCAATGACCTGCTGAGAAAGCCTCTGGACGGGATCGCCGAGGACGATCTTCCCCGGCCCGCCGAACCCGCGCGGCTCTTCCGGCGGGCGTTCCTCGTCGCACTCGCGGTCTGCAATGACATGCCGCTCGTCCGGATCATCCGGGCTGCCGACCGGCTGCGTGACGCCCTCGCGGCCGGCCGGCCGGGTACATGGGGCGGGACGTCGTTCACCGAGCCGACCAAGGCGCTGCTGGACTGGGCCGAGGCGATCGTGGTCCGCGGCGACGGCGACGACGGCGACGCCGGCGAGAAGACCGGTGACGGCGACGGCGTCGGCGGCGTCGACCGTGGGGACTGGGGGCCTGACGGGGGGACGGAACGTGGCGGCGACGCCGGCCGGGTGCGTTTCCGTAACCCGGCCATGGCGGGTGCCATCGTCGATCTGGTCTGGGAGGAGCACCATCTGGCTCGGCAGGCGATGCTGGCCTGGCTCTGCGAGCTGGCTGTCGTCGGTGCGCACGGCGGTGAGCCACCGCAGGTGCGGCTGCGGGCCGCGATCGCGGTCGGTCGGCTGGCCACCCACGACTTCGACCTGATCATGGACGAGGCTGTCGAACAGTGGATCCGCCGGGGCAGCCAGTCCGGGCAGCAGGCCGCAGCGTGGGCGGTCGACGCGATGATCGGCTACCCGCGCATCGCCGACCGGGCCTGGGCACACGTTCGCCGGTGGAGCGCCCGAGGGGCGCTCTGGCGGATGACGGCGCTGCGGGCCTACGCGAGCAGGGCGGGCTCACGGCGCACGGGGGAGGCGCTGGACGTGGTTCGGCGCAGCGCAGCACTTCCCCTGGGAGGCCGGGAGTGGGCCCGGATACCGGCGCTCGCCGTTGTCGCGATGAACGAGGTGGCCTCCGCCGGCGGGATCGAGCAGGTCTTCGACCTCCTTACCAGGTGGGTGGAGGAGATCGAGGGCACCCGGCAGCGGGCGGAGCGCCTGCGGGCGCGCGGCTGGGGCGAGATCGGGGTGCGGATGCCCAGCACCACCGTGCTCTACGCGGCCGGTTGCCTGTTGTTCCTCGCCTCCGACGACGGCCCGGACGGCACTCGGTGGGCGCTGGCCGAGCACGTCGGCGCCGACCCCGGATGTCTGGCGACCCATGACGAGCTGTGGCGCCTGTTGTTGACCGCCACAGGCCTGGCGGCGCACGGCTGGCCGCTGCTGCGGACCTGGTGTGAGGAGGCGGACACGAAACCGGAACGGGCCAGTGTCACCACCGCCCTGATCACTCGCCTGCACACCGCGGACGACGCGCTTGCCAGACCGCTGCGCTTCTACGCCGATCTGTGGCGGCAGGCATGGCGGGAGTCCGGCGAACACCCCGCCGCGTGGGACCTGATCGACAAGATCTTCGGACCGATGGGAGAGCAGCGATGAGCGCCGGACCGGAAGAGCAGGGATCGATGCGCCGGCTGCGGGCGTGGTTCGGGGGGGATTCCGATCCACGACCGGACATGGAGTACGTCATCGTGGGCGAGGCCTTCCAGACGCCCAGCAAGGGCGAGGCCTTTGCCTTCAGCGTCGTCATCCGCACCGCCTGGCAGGACGGGCAGCGCGCGGTGGAGAGGATCAGAAAGCGGGCCGGCCTCTACGCGAGCCTGGTCGACGAGCAGGTCACCGTGGTGACCAGGTGCGTGCTGCGAAGCTACCCGCCGAACCTGGCCGCGGAGGCGGAGACCCACCTCAACGCGAAGTTGGAGCAGCTCGCCCGGGCCGGTCTGCCGGACACGACCCTGACCTGGCGCGCGCGGGCCGAGGTCGCGGTGGCCGCCGAGGTACAGACCCTGCAACAGGCGGCCTGGACGAGGGCACTGGAACAGGGCGCGCTGCACGAGTACTCGCAGCAGATCGTCACGAACTACACCGAGCTGGCCACGAAGTGGCGGCAGCTCCTGGTCGCGCTCGGCGTCCACGAGTTCGACGCCGATCAGCCGCCGGCCCCCTACCTCACCCGCCACCTGCTGCGGCTCGCCGCGCAGCCGCAGGAGGCTCCGAACATCGTCGACCGACTCGCCGAACAGCGTGAGTCCAAGGACCGCGACCTGCTCAACGCGGTGGCGCAGGCGGTCAGCAACACCGCGAACGTCGACCTGCTTGAATTCGAGCTGGCCCACAACTCGGCGCTGAGCCGGCTGATGGAGTGGGCCGGTCTGCCGGTCAACGACTGGTCGAACCCGTCGCCGTCGCGGCCGACCTCGGCCGGTCGACCGTGAGCCCGGCCGGAGACCGGCGGCCACCACCGGCGGGCCGTCCCAGGCCGAGGCCGCGCACCCAGGCCCGGCCGCGTCCCCAACCGAGATCCCGGCCGGTTCCACGGCCGGCCCCGCCGCGGGGGCTCCCATCCGCGGGGCTCCCTTCCACGTCGGCAGGGCGGGTGAACGTGCCGAGGGTGGGCCTGCCGATGGCCGGGCAGCCACGGCCGCGTGGTCCACGACCGCGGGTGCTGTTCGCGGCGATTGCGCTTGTCGCGCTCGGCGCCGGCCTGTTCTTCGGCTGTCGGCAGGAGGAGCGCCCCTCCGGGCAGCCGGCGGCGGATGCCTGCGTCGGTGTGCAGCGGAAGCCGGCGCCCGGCTCGGGAGCCGGGATCACCACGCTGCTGGTCGACCGCTCCGCGAGCGTGCGCGGGGCTGAGGGCGTGAACTTCGCCGCGGCGCCCGAACTGGATGCCGAGATCCGTGCGGCGGCCGGGCGCGGCGACACGATCACCATCTCGGGCTTCGACGGCTCCGCGACAACGACTGCCTGGGCCACTGTCGCCATCCCGGACCGGGCGAACGAGCAGGAAAGGCTCGAGACGCAGGTGGGAGCGCTGCGCTGTGCCCGGCAGCTGCTGGCCCAAGCGGCTGCGGAGCCGGCTCGGGCCGCGGGCAGCGACGTTCTGGGCGGGCTGTCCGCGGCGGCCGGGCAGCTGGCCGTGGCCGGGACGGGGCAGCGACACGTCGTCGTCGCCACGGACGGGCTCGCCAACACCGGCTGCGCGAACCTGTTGGAGTCCCCTGTGGGTGGGGACACCGCGCCGACCGTCGACCAGTGCCGTTCGGGTGGCCAGTTGCCCGACCTCACCGGAGCCCAGGTGACCATGCTGGGGATCGGTCATCCGGCTGGCGACCAGCCGATACCGGGCACCGCCCAGCTCGGTTGGGTCACCTCCCTCTGGAAGGCGCTGTGTGGCGCGGCCACCGCCGACCCGCGGACCTGTGACATCCACAGTGTCGTTGACGCCCCGGCAGGCGGCGCCGGCGCGACGCGTGCGCCGGAGCGCACGCCGGGCGTCGAGGACCCCGGCGTCACCTTCCCGCAGGTGGAGGAGCGGCGCGCATCCGGGACCATGGTCGTCGCCCTCCCGGACCGGATGCTTTTCGCCACCAACTCCACCGAGCTGCTCGGCATCGCGGACGAGGCGCTCGCCGAGGTGAGGCGGCGGGTGCGCGAGACGTCGGGGAAGGTCATCCAGGTCGTCGGACACACCGACTCGCGGGGTACCGACGCGCACAACGACCTCCTCTCACTCGGCCGGGCGCAGCGGGTCACAGACGCGTTGCGGGCCTCGGGAATCCCGGTCGGCGAGGTCGTCGGGCAGGGCAGAGGACACCCGGATCCGGCCTGCGGCCCCGAGCGGCGTCCCGACGGGAGCGCCGACCTGACCGCGATGAGCTGCAACCGCCGGGTCGAGATCGTCATCTCCCTGGGTGAGGCGGACTGATGAGCGTGACCGGGCAGTTCTCCCTTGAACCACGACCATGGGCACTGTGCGCGGCTTCGCCCCAGTGCCCGACTCCCGGGGGCACGCCGTGCCGGTGCCTGGCGGACTTCCTGACCAAGGACGCCGAGGACGACCCGCAGGGCACCGCGCAGCTCCTGGCCTTCCGGGAGAGCGCCGAGGTGGTGGGCACGGCCCGTCCCAACCTGGAGCAGGCGCTACGGAACCTGCTCGGCGTGGCGACGGCGACCGAGGCGGCCCTGCGGGAGCTCGCCTCCTTCATACGCCGACGGCAGATCGTCGCGGCCCGCGGCCAGGTGGCCCGAGTCGAGGCCCGTTACGCCGATGACGGCCCGTACGACCGGCGCCGACACCTGCACACGCCGCGCTGGCTGCCCCTCCCGGCGATCTCGATGATCATGACGCTGCTGGTGTCACTGTTCGAGGTCTGGTTCCTGGGGCAGTTCTTCCGCTACCTGACCGGGGTCGGCGGTTCTCCGTCCTCTGTGCACTACTGGCTGTCATACCTTCCGGGTGTGGGGCTGGCCGTGCTGCTCTACTGGTCCGGCCATCTCCTCGCCGAACCGGTCGCGGTGTGGCGCAGGCGGCGTGCGGGCTGGACGGACACCGGACGACCGCGGCCGGAGTGGTGGATCCCGCTTACGCTCGCGGGTGCTGTGCTGGCGACGATCGGCACTGTCGCATGGGCCCGCGCCGACTTCCTGAGCCGGACGAACTCGCTGGCCGACGAGCTCGCCGGTGTCAGCGCGGGAGGCGGCGGTGGTGGCCGGTTTCTGTCCGTGGTGGCTGTCGTCCTGCTCGTCATGCTCAGTGCCAGCACCATCGTCATGAAGGTGGCCATCTACAACCCCGACGCCCAGAGCGCCACTGAGGCCGCCATCGAGCTCGCCACCACGGAGGAGGAGTACCGCCAGCTGCGAGCCGCGGCAGAGTACGCGCTCACCGCCCATCAGGATGCCTGGATCCACCTGCGCGGGCTGGTCTGGGCAACGTACAGCGAGATCGACGACCTCTGGTCCATGGCAGGGCTCCGCTTTCCGGACCTGCTTCCACCTGTCGCCCAGCGGCCGGAGCCCGAGCCCCCCGACGCCGAGATCAGCATCAGTCTGCTCCGGCACACGCCTCGCACTCCGCCGGCGTTCGGCTATCTGCTGCACGCCGCGCACACCCTTGGCCCCTGCTCGCCGGCGCCCGCCGCCGAGCGTCTGGAGCATCTGGTCGCCCTCGCGGACAGTCAGTGGCAGGAACGGATTCTTCCGGCGACCGGTGACCCCGCCACCGACGACTGGCACCTCTTCAGCACCCTCGACGTCCTCACCAGCCACAGGAACCGTCCGGGGAGGACCGTGGGCCGGGGTGCCTACCAGTGGGTTCTCACCTTCGAGGATGAGCCGGAGCTGGGCGAACTCGTCGAGCACTGCCAGGGCCGCCTGGCACTGTCGGGGCTCGACCCGGTGCCGGTCGGCGAGCTGCGGCTTACCCTTGCGCAGCTCGCCTTCACCGACGACATCGACGCCGCCTACGTGGACGAGGCCGTCGCCAACGCCCGGCGTGCGCTTGCCGACGTCGAATCGTTCACGCTGCTCCTCGGACCGCCGACGGGTAGCCCGGATGCCGTCCGGCTGACCGCCGAGCCGCGGGAGGCGTTGCTGGCACTGAACGACCGCGTTCTCGACGCGGGGCCTGCCGGCACGCCGGACATGAGCGATGTCGACGTGTACGACCCGCACGTCGACATCGCGTACGCGAACCGCACGCTCGACGCCCGCCCGGTGGTGGAGGTCGTCGCGGCGCTGCGGGAACTACCGCGGGTCGAGGTCGGGGTGCGGGAGATCGCTCTCGTGAAGCTGCCTGAGCAGAGCGGCGACCATCGCCGCGGTGTCATCCACCACGAGGTTGTCGCCCGAATTCCCCTCGGCCGCGTGTTCGGCTGACCAGGTGTACGCGCCTGGGTGGTGACCGGGCGGGAGGAGGCAGGCCGGCGGACGGGCGGCCGGTCTGCCACCTGTCCGCCGGGCCACCTGTCCGCCGGGCCACCTGTCCGCCGGGCCGCCGGGCCGTGCTGGTCCGCAAGGACCCGCGCTGTCGTCCGCGGCGTGGGCGGGTTACCGCTTGTTCAGCAGGCCCGCGTCGACGGGGACGACCGTGCCGGTGACGTACCGTGCGTCGTCCGACACCAGCCAGGCGACGGCGTTGGCGATGTCCTCCGGCTCCACCAGATCGACGGGCATCGCGTTGGTGAGCGCGCTGGCCAGCTGCGGGGCGAGCTCGAGGATCTTCGCCAGGTTCCCGTCACCGGCCATGGGCGTGCGGACCGCGGTCGGCGCGACGCTGTTCACCCGGATGTTGTACGGAGCGAGGAAGTTCGCCCACGACCGCATGAGGCCGACGACCCCGTGCTTGGCCGCGGTGTAGCCGAGGAACCCGGCGGTGGGGATGCCGACGCCGACCAGGCCGCCCGTGGAGCTGGTCAGCACGATCGAGCCGCCCTGGTTCAGCTCCAGCAGCTGCGGGATCGCGACCCGACCGGTGTTCCACACCCCGGTGAGGTTGACGGCGACGACGTCCTCCCACTGCTCGTCGTCCGTGGCCACGCCGCCGGCGCCGATCCCGGCGTTGGCGACGACGATCTGGACCGGGCCGAGTTCGGTCACGCCTTCCTGGAACGCCTTCTCCAGCCCGGCGAAGTCCCGGACGTCCGCCTGCCTCGCGACGACCCGCCGGCCCAGGGCCTCGACGTCCTTCGCCGTCTGCTCGAGGTCAGCGAGCGTGGGCATCGGGTAGGCGACCGACCGGACCGGACCACAGAGGTCGATCGCGATGATGTCGGCGCCGTCCTGCGCTAACCGCAGTGCGTGGGCGCGGCCCTGTCCGCGGGCGGCCCCGGTGATGAAGGCGACCTTGCCGTCGAGCTTTCCCATCAGTTCTCCCTGAGGTGACGTGACGTCAGATGGCATGGCATGGCATGGCATGGCCATGCGCATGGCGTGGTGGTGGCGGTGGCAGTGGTCGTCGGGATTGCGCCACAGTCCCGCCGCGAGCGTGGAGCCTGCCTTCGAGCCGGGCGTCCGCCATCATGGGACGTCTTCAGGCGTTCGGACCCGGCGCCGTCTACCGGAGGAAGGTGCATGGCCGAGCCCCGTCGACGCCGGGCGGCGACACTGGAGAAGGTGAGTCGCCTCCTCGACGCGACCGAGGAGCTCATGTTGAGCGAGGGCTACGCCGCGGTCAGCTCCCGCAGCGTGGCCGCCCGCGTCGACATCACGGCTCCGCTCCTGCACTACTACTTCCCGACGATCGACGATCTGTTCGTGGCGGTCCTGCGGCGGCGCGCGGAGCAGATGCTCGCGCGGACCAGGGCGGCGCTGTCCTCACCCCACCCGCTGCGTGCCTGGTGGGAGCTGGTCTCCGACCCGCGCGGAACGGGGCTGATCGTGGAGTTCGTGGCGGCGGCGAACCACCGGCCGGCGCTGCGGACGGAAGTCGGCCTGGTGGCCCGGGAACTGCGGCGGCTGCAGATGGAGGCCCTGGCCTCGATCCTCGGCGAGTACGGACTCGACCCGGAGGACTTCCCGCCCGCCCTCGTCGCCGCCGCGGTGCAGGGGCTCGCGTTCGCCGTCGTGGCCGACCGGGCTGCCGGCCACGACACCGCGCACGAGCAGGCCGCCGATGCGATGGCCCGCCTCGTCGCCCGCCTGGAGGACCGCCGGGAGCGCCGTCCGGCCCAGTGAAACCACCCTGCCCAGCGAAACCACCACGGCCGTCGTCCGCCTGCGGCGGCACGAGACCCTGGGGGAAAGATGCCACACTGCCGCACAGCAGCTGCCGCAAGGCGGACCCCTGCCGATGGCATGGTGGCGGCGGTCCTCGTCGTCCTGATGTCACTCACGGCCTGTGACAGGTCCGACGAGCCGCACCAGACATCTGCGCCGGCTGCGAACGGCATCACATCTGCGCCGGCTGCGAACGACATCGCAGGTTCGGGCTCGGCATGCGGAGCCATGGCAAGGTGCACACCCGCCGCCATGGCGGACGTCGACGGTGACGGCGCCGACGACGAGATCGCCCTCGGGCAGGTGAACACCGGACAGCGGCTTCTCCGGGTCCTTCTCGCCGACGGTTCTGCCGTGGAGTATCCGATCGACACGGTGACGTCGACCGCCGTCACCAGACCCTGGCACGGAGCCGCGACGGTGGACGGGATCCCCGGAGCAGAAATCGTGCTGCTGACTGATCTCGGGGCGCACACCATGTGGTTCACGGTGTTGACCTACCGCGACGGCCGGCTGGCCGAGCTCGACCGGCCGTCCGCCGCGGCGGGACAGACCGGGGGATGGGTCGTCGACAGCGCGGATTCGGGCTGGCTCGGCTACACCTGCGGACGATCGGGCCCGGCGTCGACTCTGCTGGTCACCTCCGCCCAGCGGATCGACGGGCCCTCCGGTACCGAGGGCTACGACGAGACGAGCGTGCTTTTCGGCTGGGCGGGTTCGGACTGGCAGGAGATCTCCCGAGAGACCAGGGCCTACGGAGACGCGGACCCCGACACCCACCGACTGGCCGGCTGGAACTGCGAGGGTCTCCCTCGCTTCGCACGCGAGTAGCGCCCACGCCCCGGCGCGGTCAGTGGGCGTGCCGGTGATGGTGCCGTGAACGGGCACGTGCCGGAGCGACGTCCTGCTCGGCCTGCTCGGGGCTCATGTTCAGATCGGCCTCGATCTCGGGCAGTGAGCGCCCGCGGGTCTCCGGCACCCGCAGCCACATGAACGCCAGTGAGGCGAGCGCGATCGCCGCGTACAGCCAGAACGTGGGCCCGCGCCCGATCGCGTCGAGCAGCGTCAGGTAGCTGATCGCCACCACGAAGTTCGCCAGCCAGTTCGCGATCCCCGCCACGGACATCGCGGCGCCGCGGATCCGCAGCGGATAGATCTCGGAGATCAGCAGCCAGAACACCGGCCCGAGCCCGATGGCGAACGAGCCGATGTAGACGCACAGCGCCACGATCGCCAGCATCGCCCGGGTGGAGCTGACGGTGCCCGGCTGGCCGACGAAGACCGCGCCGAGCACGACCAGGCCGAGCGTCATACCGGCCGTTCCGACCAGCAGCAGCGCCCGGCGGCCGACCTTGTCCAGCAGGGCGATGGCGAGCACGGTGAGCGCGACGTTGATGACGCCAACGATGACGGTGCCGCCGATCGCGGCGTGCTCGCCCAGCCCCGCCGACTCCAGCAGGGTCGGGGCATAGTAGATCACCGTGTTGACGCCGGTGATCTGCTGGATCACGGCGAGCGCCAGGCCGACGACCAGCGCCGGCCGGACCGCCCGGCTCAGGACGTCCCGGGTGCCTGCCCGTTCCGCCGAGACGTCGCGCAGCTCCCGGATCTCGCCCTCGATGTCGTCCCCGGCGTCGCGGGCGCGGGCCAGGACCCGGCGTGCCTCCTCGTCCCGGTCCTTCTCGACGAGCCAGGCGGGGCTCTCGGGCTGGCGCAGCATGCCCAGGCCGAGGAGCACCGACGGGACGAGCGCGATGGCGATCATCCAGCGCCAGTGGCCGGACGAGGTGAGGAAGTAGGCGATGAGCTGGCTGGCCAGGATGCCGATGGTGATCGACAGCTGGTTCAGTGACACCAGGGCGCCGCGGACATCCGGCGGCGCGATCTCACCGATGTACAGCGGCACGACCACCGACGCCGACCCGACCCCCAGCCCGATGACCACGCGGAACGTGACCAGGGAGATGGCCTCCGGGGCGAGCGAGGCTCCCAGGATGCCGACGACGAAGACCACCGCGGTGATCAGGATCAGGCGCCGCCGCCCCAGCCGGTCGGACAGCCGGCCGGCGAGCAGCGCACCCGCCGCCGCACCGAGCAGCAGCGACGATGTGATGACGCCCTTGAGGAACGGGCTGTCCCAGTCGAAGTCCTGGGCGATCAGGGGCAGGGCGCCGCCGATCACGCCGGTGTCATAGCCGAACAGCAGACCACCGAGCCCGGCGAACAGTGCCGCTCTCGTCACGAACGGGTTCCGCCCGCGCCCCGCCGTCCTCTGCCACGCCGTGGCGACTCCGTTCGTCATCACAACCTCCGGGCCTGCCTCCGAGGAACGGACCCAGACGTACCCACGCCTCGCCCCGGAGTGCCCCGAAGCTTCCAGACCGCCGGAAACAGGCGACGGTACCGGGTGACATCGGCACCGACCTGGGCAGGAACAGCACACCTGACGTGTGCCGCGCGTGCATGTTCGCCGACCCCGAGCGGAGTGATCCCGTGCCCGTGACCAAGGTCCTGTCCGTTGTCCCCGTGGCTGACTTCGCGGCGTCCACCGCCTGGTACGAGCGGTTCTTCGGCCGGCCCGCCGACGCGCTCCCGATGCCGGGGCTGGCGGACTGGCACGTCACGGAGGACGCCTGGGTGCAGGTCTTCCGCGATGCGGACCGCGCCGGGCAGTCGGCCCTGAACTTCGCCGTCGACGATCTCGGGGCGGAAACCGCGATCCTGGCCGGCCGCGGTGTCAGGGTGGGTGAGGCCACCACGACGACCAAGAACGCGAAGCTGGCGTCGGTAGCCGATCCCGACGGCAACACCATCACGCTGATCGAGAACCCGTCGGTCTGAGTGATCAGCCCCGTGCGGTGGTGCGGCCTGCCAGGAACTGGGCGGCGAGGCGTTTCGGGGCACGGGTGAGCCAGGCCTCGACGAGGATCTCCTGGAGGTCCGCGACGGTGATCCGGTCCAGCCGGGCCAGCACGGCGGGATAGCCGTCGAAGTGCGGCGTCGTGAAGAACACTCCTGGGTCGTCGGCGAGCAGTGCCTCCCGGACGCCGATGTCCGCCACCCTGACACCGAGGATCGGCCCGCCCGGGGCGGCATCGCCGAGCGCGGCGAGGTCCGCCCGGCGCAGCGGCCGTTCCCAGACAAAGTTCTTCGCCCGCACCCGCCACGAACGCTGGCCGTACGACAGCCCTTCGTCCGTCTCCGGCAACGCGAGCGCGAGCCGCCGGACGTCATCCCAGGTCGCCATGCCCTGCACCGTAGCGTCGGGACCGACGCCGCGACCGCCCCGACGACATCGGCACGCCGCCGCCCGCCGCCCGCCGCTCGCAGGCGGCGCTGTGATCGGCTTCGCGGCGCTGGCGCGGCATCACACGCCCGTGCACAGGGCATGGTCGACCAGATCCCACGCCGCCTGGCGGACGGGCGGTTCGGCGGTGATGTTGACCGAGACGACGGCTGACGTCGCGCCGTTGTCGCTGACCGCCCCCACCGTGCTGAACCCGGGCACGTCGCCGCCATGCGTCCAGACGCCTCCGCCGCAGCTCAGCGGCCTCCAGCCGAGGCCGAGGCCGTACCTGCCGCCCGCCGACTCGCCCGTTGCCGTTGCCGTTGCCGGCGACGACACCGGGCAGCCGCCGCTCGACCGGGTCGTCCCGGCTCGCCCGTTTCCAGGCGCGTCACCGACCGTAGGAAGGGTGGCTCGGCCGCACGATCCGGTTTCCAGCCGGTTCCTGGTGCGGATTTCCGCAGGGTCCCGCTGCGGGCAGCCCGGGCAGCCCGGGCAGCGGGAGAACGGAGGCTGGCGAGGGAGCCCGGTGGGTGCCGGCTGGGGTTGCGTACCATCCTCGGGCGATGCGGAACCGCTCGGAGGTATGCGCCACCCGATGGCGCTGACAGGGAGGGGTCTCGGTGGCTGACGCCGATGACGTGCGTCGGTTGGCGCTGGGTCTGCCGAACGTCGTGGAGGTCGAGAGCGAAGGCTTTGACTTCCGGGTGGGGGACAGGGGATTCGTCTGGTCCTATCCCGAGCGCACGCCGGGAAAGCCGCGGGTGATCCGGACCGACATCGCGGTGCTGTACGTCGGCGACGAGGCGGAGAAACAGGCGCTCCTGCTCGGCGAGCCCGACCTCTTCTTCACCGCCCCGGGCTATGGCGGCACGCCCCTCGTGATGGTGCGCCTGGCGAGGCTGAAGGTCGACCGCCTGCGGGAGCTCGTCACCGACGCGTGGCGGATGCGTGCCCCGGAACCGCTCGTCGGCAGCCTCGACGGGGCTGGCGCCGACGACTCGTCCGACATCAGCTTCGGCTGAACCCGGTACAGGGCGGGCAGTCCGGCGAGAGTACCGACGCCGGCTATGGGCTATGGGCTACGGGTTACGGACCATGGGTCACGGATCCCGGTTGCGAGGCCGTGGGCAGCAGTGGGACGACGAGCCCGCGGTTCAGCACGGCCTCGACCGCGAGGGTGCGGTAGCCCGCGTCGTCGAACAGGACGGTGAAGCGGTCACCGTCGACGCTGACAACCTGACCGGCGCCCCAGCGCTCGTGCCGCACCCGGGTGCCCGCCTCGAACGGCGCGGGCTGCCCGCCCTCACCCTCGGTGCTCCCGGCGGAAGCCCGGTCGCCGTCCGGCCCGGCGGCAGGCGCGTCCCGCCCGTCGCAGGTGTCGCAGGCGCCGCAGCCGGCCGGCTCGAAGCGGTCGACCGGCTCCCCGAAGTAGGACAGCAGGAACCGCCGGCGGCAGCCGCGGGTTTCGGCGTAGCCCCGGATCATGTCGACACGGGAGCGGTCGAACGTCCGCCGCACCTCGGCCCGTTCCATCGCCCTCGCCACCGCGACCTCTGGTTCGGGTGCGTCCGGAGGGGCCGCCACCGTGCCGTCGCCGCGTACCGTCAGGGCGCCGGCCTCCGCGAGCGGGTCGACCAGACGGGCCAGTGCCGAGTCACGCAGCCCGGCCTCCCTGGCCAGGCGTGGCATCGTGACCGGTTCCTCGGCGTGCGCGATCAGGACGGCGACCCGGCGCAGGTCCGCCGGATCGGGTGGGCCGGCGACGAGGAAGCGCCGCAGGCCCAGGTCCTGCGGCCGGAAGAACAGGCAGGCCAGCGCCGGCTGGCCGTCCCGGCCGGCCCGGCCGATCTCCTGCATGTAGGAGTCGACGGAGTCGGGGACGTCGGCGTGCGCGACGAAGCGGACGTCCGGCTTGTCGATGCCCATCCCGAACGCGGTGGTGGCGACGATGACCTCGCAGCGGCCGGCGTGGAAGTCCTCCTCCGTCTCCCGGCGCAGACCGGCGGCGAGCCCGGCATGGTAGGGCCGGGCGTGCAGGCCGAGGTCGGCGAGCTCCGTGGCGATCTCCTCGGTGGCTCGCCGGGTCGCCGCGTAGACGATGCCGGGTTTGGCCTGTGTCGCCGCGTACTCGACGAGTGCCGCGCGCTTGTCGCCGTCCTCGACGAAGGTGCGAACGGCCAGGTGGATGTTGGGCCGGTCGAACCCCTGCACGATCTCGGCCGGTTCCCGCATCCGCAGCCGTTCGGCGATCTCGCGGCGCACCGGTGGTGCGGCGGTCGCCGTGAGCGCGACCACCGTCGGATGGCCGAGATCCTCGATGACCTCACCCAGGCGCAGGTAGTCCGGTCGGAAGTCATGGCCCCACGCCGAGATGCAGTGTGCTTCGTCAATGACGATGAGCGACGGCGCAGCCTCTCGTAACAGCTTCCGGATGCGCGGCCTGGCGAGCTGCTCGGGTGCCAGGAACAGGAACTCGCTGTTGCCGCAGCGGATCGCGTCGAACGCCTCGGCGACGGCCTTGGCGCTGACCTGCGAGTTCGCCATCACTGCTGTGCTGTCGGAGGCAGGCGCGTCCGTCGACGGCGGCCCGTCGTGTGCACGGGCCTTGTCGAGCCGCGCGGTCAGCCCGCGCACCTGGTCCCGCTGCAGCGCGATCAGCGGTGAGACGACGACGGTCGGCCCCTCGAGTAACAGGGCAGGAATCTGGTAGACGGCCGACTTGCCCGCCCCGGTCGGCAGCACGCACAGCGTGTCACGACGCTCGAGGATCGCCCGCATCGCCGCGCGCTGGCCGGGCCGCAGAGCGTCGAAACCGAACGCCGCGGAGGCCACCGCGGAGAGCAGATCGTCTGCCTCGTCAGGCCCGCTGGGCTCGGCGAGCCCGTCAGGCCGGTCAGACCGGTCGGCGCCGTCTGGTCCCTCGGGCTCGGCAGCCGCGCCGAGGAGGCCGGACCCGTCGACGTCGACGTCGACGGGCGCCGTGGGAACGACCGGCGCTGACCCGCTGCCCGCCGCCGGCCCGCTGCCCGGCACTGGGTCGCTGCCCGGCGCCTTCGCCGGCTGCCGTGGAAGCACCCGACTGCCGGGCCGACGATCGAGGAGGCGACCGAAGGTCTCCCAGGGATGTGCCAGAAAAGTCCGCATTGCTCAGGCGTGTACCCCGGCGGACGCCCCTTCACGCGAAGGTTTCACGCGAAGGTCGTGTCCTCCGCCGGGCACGGCGCGGTACCGGGGCCCGGTCCGCGCCGGACAGGGGACCCGGGCCGGGATTGGGGCTAGGATCGAAGAGAGTAAGCGCTCGCGAACTAGCGCTGGCGCCGTCGACCATCAGGAGCGCACGATGCCGAGACCGACCTGGCAGCTGCTCGCGGACCCGGAACCGCAGGAGCGCAGCTTCTCGATCGTCTCGGTGGATGATCACCTCACCGAGCCCCCCGACGTCTTCGCCCGGCGGTTCCCGGCGAGGCTTCGTGACCAGGCGCCTCAGGTGATCACGACGCCGGACGGGTCGGAGGCCTGGCTCTACCGCGACCGGCTCTACCGCGACAACGGGATGAGTGTCGTCGCCGGGCGCCCCAAGTCCGAGTGGAACCTCGACCCGCTGAACTTCGACGAGATGCGCCGGTCCGCCTGGGACGTCCACGCCCGCGTGCGGGACATGGATCTCGACGGCGTCTGGGCATCGCTGTGCTTCCCGTCCGGGGCGTGGGGCTTCACCGGCCGGGTGCTGTCGATGAACCGGGACGAGGAGGTCGGCCTCGCCGCGGTCCGGGCGTGGAACAGCTGGATGCTGGAGGAGTGGCACGGCGCCTACCCGGAGCGCTTCATCCCGATGCAGCTGCCCTGGTTCCGGGACCCGAAGGTCGCCGCGCAGGAGATCCGCCGCAACGCCGAGCTCGGCTTCACGTCGGTGTCGTTCCTCGAGTCACCGCACCTGCTGAAGCTTCCGCCGATCACCGACCTGAAGCACTGGGAGCCGTTCTTCAGGGCCTGCGAGGAAACCGACACTGTCATCTCGCTGCACTGCGGCGCAAGCGGTTTCGTCCTCCAGGGCTCGCCCGGTGGCGGCCTCAACGTCCAGACATCGCTGTTCCCCGCCGGGGCGTTCTGCGCCGCCGTCGACTGGGTGTGGGCGGGCATTCCGGCCCTCTACCCGAATCTCAGGATCGCCCTGAGCGAGGGCGGCATCGGCTGGGTGCCGATGGCGATCAACCGCCTCGACTACGTCCTCGAGCATTCCGGTGGCGGCGGTACGCCGTGGGCATACGACGTCACACCGAGTGAGGCTCTGCGTCGCAACTTCTACTTCTGCATGCTGGACGACCCCGGCACGCTCGACCAGCGTCACCTGATCGGCATCGACCACATCCTGTTCGAGACGGACTTCCCGCACGCCGACTCGACCTGGCCGGGCTCCCAGGACCTGCTGCGCAAGCGCTTCGCGGACATCCCTCGGCACGAGGCCGTGATGATCGCCGGTGGCAATGCGGCCAGGCTGTTCCGGCACCCGCTGCCAGGCGGCGACTGGCCGGCGATCACTCCGTAACCCTGCGAGGACCGCGGGCGACGGTGGTGCCCAGGCTGGCTCCCGCAGGGCCGCGAGTGGCATCATCCCGCCCGGACCCGGACCCGGACCCGGACCCGGACCCGGACCCGGACCCGGACCCGGACCCGGTCCGCCGGGCCTGCAGACCCGCCGGACCGTGGAGACCGTAATCCGTCGGTAAGACCGACAACCGGCCGACCCGGGGAATTGATCTTCCGTTAAATGCATGTAGGTAGCAACCACATGCCTGGCCCCCGATCGCCGGCAAGATCTTCTATTGTCGGCGGAACTCCTCGATGAGCGGCGGCTGGATCTGGGTACTTGTTTTCCTTCCCGGGATCACTATCCTGAAGCGCCCGAGGCGAGCGGGAACGGGTCGCCCTCGGTATGGCACCGGCGGTGGGGTGTACAGACCGCTTTCGGGGTTCGACGGCGATCCTCGGCGGCAACGTGACCTCCGCGGCCAGAGGGGGATCTCGCGTGGTGCGTGCGCGATGCGGGCGGCGGACACGGTTGACGGTCCGATGGTCGGGTGATGCGGGCGGCTGGCCTGCGGCAGTTGATGATCTTGTCGGTATATGTTGACGTCGACGTCGAAGGTTGAGAGTATGCGCACACTCGTAGCGAGGGTGGGCCTGGCAAATCCAGGGCGGCCTCGCGGAAGCAACCTGCCCCGGCGAGGATGTCTTCGCGTGGCTGATAGCGCCACGGCCCAGATGATTCCGACAACTTTGAGGTGAAGGTATATGCGGTCCAGGGTTGTCCTCCCACGCGACCGGTCGACGCGGTCGCGGCGGCGGTCGGCTAGGGCGCTCTTAGCATGCCCGTTAGCCCTGCTCATGTTCGCTGCTGCGTGTAGTTCGGATGACGGAGATACGCCCACCACGGTGGACCCGACCGCGGCCGCCGACGCGCTCGGGCCGGTCGACAACGCCACCGGCGAGCCCGTCCTGATCGGGATCATCTCGGACGGGAAGTCCGCCGCCATCGACAACTCCGTGCAGTTCGCCGTCGCGGACGCCACGGTCAAGTACCTGAACGAGCACCGCGGCGGTATCGGCGGCCGGCCCGTCGAGATCGTGAAGTGCGAGACGCAGGCGGACCCGGCCAGGGGCGCCGACTGCGGGAACCAGATGGTGGAGAGAGACGTCGTCGCGGTTGCGGTCGGCGAGTCCGCGGTTGCCGAGGGTGTATGGCAGCCGTTGGCTGACGCGGACATACCGACGATGTTCTTCGGTGCCGGCAGCCCGGCGATTCTTTCGGACCCGACGAGCTTCACCGTGGGTGACCCGAACTTCGCGACGCTGCAGCTTCCCATCAACCTGGCGACGGACGAGGGCCTCGACAAGGTGACGTCGATCGTCATCGACGTGCCGGCCGCGCTGCACAGCGCGGAGGAGGTCGCCCCCGGCCTGATGCGGGAGGCCGGCCTCGAGTACGAGCTCATCCGGGTCGCCCCGGGCACGGCCGACATGACGCCGCAGCTGCAGGGTGTCGATCCCGGTGTCGTGTTCATCATCGGTAACGACTCGTTCTGCATCAGCGCGATCAACGGCCTGCAGGCGGTCGGGTACGACGGCAAGGTCAGCGCCATCTCGCAGTGCATCACGGACGCCACCCGCAAGGCGGTGCCCGGAAACGTGCTGGAGGGCATGGTCATCGGCGCCTCCGTCCCCGTCGGCGGGGACGATCCGTCCAGCCTCCTCTACAACGCGGTGATCGAGACCTACGGGAGTGACATCGACACCGGCTCCTCCGCGGGCCGGGGCATGTTCGTCACGTTCGCCGGCCTCGCGGCGTCACTTGAGGACATCTCGGGTGAGATCACCCCGGCTACCGTCACCGCCGCCATCAAGGCGATGCCGGAGAAGGAACTGCCCGGCGCCGCCGGCCTGAAGTTCCGGTGCAACGGCAAGGCCTACCCGGAATCCCCGGCATCCTGCGTGCGGGGTGGGTTGACGACGACTCTCGATGGCGACGGTCAGCCCAGCGAGTTCAAGGTGCTCGGGAACTCTTCGATCCCGGATTGATGATCGAGAACTGAACCGGCCGCCGAGGAATCTCCTCGGCGGCGGGTTCGGCACCTCCGCTCGGCGTCCCTCCCGCCGGAAGTGCCGAACCAGCCCCATGGCTCGCAGGAATGATCCGGAAGATGCCGGGAGATCGTCATGGAACATGTAGGTTCGCTGCTTCTCGGTCTCGGGAACGGCGGGGTATTCGCGGCGCTGGGTCTCGCCCTCGTACTGACCTATCGGAGCTCGGGAGTCATCAACTTCGCGACCGGGGCGGTCGCGCTTTACGTCGCCTATTCCTACGCGTTCTTACGTGATGGCGAACTACTCGTCCTGATACCCGGCCTGCCCGCGTCGGTCGAGATCGGCGGGTCGTGGCCGCTGGCACCGGCGGCTGCGCTGTCACTGCTGTTCGGGGCACTCCTGGGCGCGTTGCTGTACGTGGCGGTGTTCCGACCGCTGCGTGAGGCTCCCCAGCTGGCCCGGGCGGTGGCGTCGCTGGGTGTTCTGGTGGTCATCCAGTCGGTCATGGCGATCCGGCTCGGCACCTCACCGGTCAGCGTCGAGGCGATCTTCCCGGCGGAACGGTGGGACTTCGGTGGCGCGAGGGTGCTGTCCGACCGGTTCTATCTGGTCGTCGCCGTGGTGGCCCTGACGCTGGTGCTGGCCGCCGTCTACCGCTTCACCCGGTTCGGGCTGCTGACGAGGGCGGTGGCGGAGTCCCAGACCGGTGCCTACGTCAGCGGTGTGTCCCCGGACCGGATCGCCCTGTTCAACTGGATGATCAGTGGTGTGACGGCTGGTGCGGCCGGCATCCTGATCGCACCGCTGAGCCCGCTGTCCCCGACCACCTACACGCTGTTCGTGGTGCCGGCGCTCGCCGCCGCGGTGGTCGGCGGTTTCAAGAGCCTGGTGCCGACGGTGGTCGCCGGCATCGCCATCGGCATGGTCCAGTCGGAGGCCGCCGCGCTGGCCGCCGATGGCGCGTCCTGGCTGCCGAGGAGCGGCTCGCAGGAACTCGTTCCGCTGGTGGTGATCCTGCTGGCCCTGCTCGTCACCGGACGGGGCCTGGCGGTCCGGGGCGGACTGGTCCGGCAGCCGCTGGGTCGGGCCCCCCGGCCACGGTCCCTGCTGATGCCCACGATTCTCGGTACCGGCGTGGGTGTGCTCGGCCTGCTGGTCACCAGCGGGACCTGGCGCAGCGCGGTCATCGGAACGTTCATCGCCGCGATCATCGGTCTGTCGCTCGTCGTCGTGACCGGCTACGCCGGGCAGGTGTCACTGGCCCAGCTCGCGCTGGCCGGCAGCGCCGCCTTCACACTGAGTGGCCTCACCCAGAGCTGGCACATCCCGTTCCCGTTCGCGCCACTGCTGGCCGCGCTCGTGGCGACGGTGCTGGGTGTGGTGATCGGACTACCCGCGCTGCGACTGAAGGGTCTGACTCTCGGCATCGTCACCCTCGCGCTGGCCTACACGATCGAAGCCGTGTGGTTCCGCAACACGCAGATCGTCGACAGCCAGGGGGCCCGGGTCACCCAGCCGGAGATCTTCGGTCTTGACCTCAGCATCGGCACCGGCCATGCTTTCCCACGGATTCCCTTCGGCCTGCTCTGCCTGGGGGTCCTGGTGGCCGTGGCCTGGGGTGTCGCCCGGCTGCGCACCAGCTCGCTGGGCTCGGCCATGCTCGCTGTCCGCGCGAACGAGCAGTCGGCCGCCGGCATCGGCATCAACGTCGTCGCCGTCAAGGTCGCCAGTTTCGCCATCGCGTCCTTCATCGCGGGCCTGGGTGGAAGCCTGCTGGCCTACCGGCGTGATGTCGTCACCTTCGACTCGTTCACGGCGCTCGGCGGGCTCGCCCTGCTGTCGACCGCGTACCTCGCCGGCGTCACCTCCGTCTACGGCGGCATCCTCGCCGGAGTGATGGCGTCCTCCGGCATCACCTTCATCGCGATGGACCGCTGGGTCCATCTCGGCGACTGGTTCCCGGTCATCACCGGTGTCGCCCTCCTCGTCGCCCTCATCGGCCACCCGGAAGGCCTCGCCAGCGGTGGCCACCAGCTCGCCGACCGCATCGACCGACTACGCCATCGCCGTCGGCCGGCTCCAAGCTCGGCGGACGGGACCAGGGCGATCACGCCCGAGTCCGCAACTCCCGCCGCGGCGGCCACCGGCACCTCCGCGGGCACCGGCACCTCCGCGGCCACCGCCACCGACCAGGCAGCGGCCCCGGCCGCGGTACCCGCGCAACCGGGGGCCACGGTGCTCGACGTCACCGGGCTCACGGTTCGTTACGGCGGCGTGACGGCTGTCTCCGAGGTCTCGCTGCGGGTTGCCGCCGGCCAGATCGTCGGTCTGATCGGACCGAACGGCGCCGGCAAGACCAGCGTGATCGACGCGACGACCGGGTTCACCCGGGCCTCAGGCACCATCAAGCTCGGCGGCGACAACGTCGAGGGACTCCCGACGCACACCCGGGTACGGCGCGGCCTCGCCCGCACGTTCCAGTCCCTGGAGCTCTACGACGACCTCACCGTCGAGGAGAACGTCCGCGCGGCGTTGTTCGGCGCGAGCGCCGACGAACGCCACCGCGCCCTGGCGGCCGCACTCGACCTCGTCGGCCTTGCCGACCGGGCCGACCGGCACGCCGACGAACTGAGCCAGGGCGAACGCCAGCTGGTCTCCATCGCCCGGGCCTGCGCGACCAAGCCCCGGGCCCTGCTCCTCGACGAACCGGCCGCCGGGCTCGACACCACCGAGACGGTGTGGCTCGGCGAGCGCATCCGCTCGATCAGTCGCACGGGAGTGGGAATCGTTCTCGTCGACCACGACGTCTCCCTCGTGCTGTCGGTGTGCGACTACATCTACGTCCTCGACTTCGGCAAGGTGATCGCCGAGGGCGACCCGGCAGCGATCCGTGCCGACCGCGCGGTCGCCGACGCCTACCTGGGCTCCGTGCACGACTCCTCGGTCGACGCGGCACCGCCGGCGGGCGATGTGGAGGACGTCGAGGAGACGTCCCCGGGCATCGTGGCGCCGGCGCCACTGACGAAGGGAGCAGGGGAGACATCCGCGGAGGCGGCGGCGCAGGTGCCACCGTCGAAGGCGGAGACGACGACCCCCCCCACCGCGGAGGCCGCTCCGGCCGCCGCGACCACATCCTCGGCGGTGACCACATGACCACCCGGCTGGAATGTGCCGACCTCAGCGGCGGGAGAGGCAGCACCACCGCCTTCCGGAACCTCGACCTCACGGTTGAGGCCAGCTCCGTACTGGCGCTGCTGGGACCGAACGGCGCCGGCAAGACGACGCTGCTGCTGACCCTGGCCGGCCTGCTGCCGGCACAGAAGGGCACCGTCAGCGTCGACGGGAAGCGGCTGCGTAACGGCCGACCCGCCACGGCGAACGCGGCCGGCGTGGTACTCGTCCCCGACAACCGCTGCCTGTTCACCTCGCTGTCCGTCGAGGAGAACATCAAGGTCGCGGCCCGTCGCAACGGCCCGAAGGCGAAAAGCCTCCTCGAGACCTTTCCGGCGCTCGAGAAGCGGTGGCACCTGCCGGCGGGGGCGCTCTCCGGCGGCGAACAGCAGATGCTGGTCATGGCGCGGGCCCTGATCCAGCAGCCCCGGGTGCTGCTGATCGACGAGCTCAGCATGGGTCTGGCCCCCCTGATCGTCGAGGACCTGTTCAGCACCGTCAGCCGCATCGCCGCCGACCATCAGTGCGCGGTGATCCTGGTCGAGCAGCACGTCAACCTCGCCCTCGAGGTCGCCGACACCGCAGCCGTCCTCAACCGGGGCAGCATCGTGCTGCGGGGATCGGCCAGCGAACTGGCCGCCGCCCCCGAACTCCTGGAAGGCGCCTACCTCGGCATCAGCGAGGAGGAGGCTGCGTAGGCAGTCGCCTCACCCGGCCCGGCCCGGCCTCGCCCCGATCCCGCAACCGCGGGATCGGGGCGAGGCCGGCGGTCGTTGTCACCTACCGCCTGGCCTTCGACCTGGCCGGCGGGTAGTCCGCCCAGATGTGAAAACCCAGTCCGATTCCCCAGGCCAGTATCGACCACAGCGGCCAGAAGAAATGGTCCGGGGTTGTGAGGGCCCACACCAGGACCTGGGCGAGATTGGCCAGCAAATAGCAGGAAACGTGAATCCGAAGGCCCCACGCAAGCTGGCCTTCGGTTTTGTTCGCTCTCATTGTCGCAGGTTAGATCGACGTACTTGATGGCGACTGAACTTTCTGTGAATCCGCTGTCGGCGTGCATCCGGAATCGTTTAGTGCCCGTCAAGTGCCCGGTTCTACGCTGATCCCCGATCGCAGCTGCCAGCTGCGGGAACAGCGGAAACCGGAAGGGTCAACACCGATGATGAGCACCCGTCGAACACTGCTGGTCGGATCCACCGCGGCGGCCGCCGCGACCGCGACCGCGGCCGTGCTCGGATCGACTGCGGCGCAGGCACACACCCGGCCTGACGACAGGCAGAAACCCACCGTGGTTCTCGTCCACGGCCAGTTCGCCGACGCCTCCGGCTGGAACGACGTCGCCGCCCGGCTCATCCGCGACGGCTACCCGGTCGTCGCCCCGCCGAACCCACTGCGCGGCGTTGCCGCCGACTCCGCCTACCTGGCCAGCTTTCTCGCCACCCTGAGCGGCCCGCTCGTCCTCGCCGCGCACTCCTACGGCGGAATCGTCGTGACGAATGCCGCGACCGGCAACGCCAACGTGACGGCCCTGGTCTACGTGGCCGCGTTCGTGCCCGATCAGGGCGAGACGCTGCTGGGCCTGCAGACGAAGTACCCGGGAAGCAGGCTCGGTGAGGCGGCGCTGGACTTCCGTCCCTACAGCGGGGGCGTCGACGGGTACATCAGGAAGGAGGTCTTCCGCGATGTGTTCGCCGGCGACGTCCCGAAGGCGACCACCGACCTGATGTGGGCCGGCCAGCGGCCGAGCGACGTGCGCACGCTGCAGGAGCCGTCCGGGGCCCCGGCCTGGAAGACCATCCCCTCCTGGTACCTCGTCGCCCGCAACGACAACGTCCTTCCCGCCGCGGCGCAGCGGTTCATGGCACAGCGGGCCGGCGCGCGCACCGTCGAGGCCCATGCCTCGCACGTCGCGATGATCTCGCAGCCCGGGGCGACGGTCGACCTCATCAGGCGCGCCGCGCGCTGACGAAGGCGGGACGATGCATCAGCGCGCATTCGAAGGCCAGTGCACCGCCGAGGAAGGGCGGCACACGACCGCGGACACGCCCATCAGGAATCCGACCCCGACATTGTTCGCACTGGCGCTCGGTACCTTCGCGATCGGCACCGGCGAGTTCGGCAGCAACGGCATCATCCAGCTGTTCGCATCCGATCTGGACGTGTCGATCCCGGTCGCGACGCATGCGATCACCGCGTACGCCCTCGGCGTGGTGATCGGCTCGCCGGCGATCATTCTGCTTGCCGCCCGAGTCAACAGACGCACTCTGCTGCTCGGCCTGATCGTGCTTTTCCTGCTCGGTAACGGGCTCTCCGCCGTGGCGCCGGACATCGCGCTGCTGGTCGTCTTCCGGTTCGTCGCCGGCAGCGTGCAGGGTGCGTTCTTCGGCGCCGGGGCCGTCGTCGCCGCGTATGTGTACGGCCCGGGCAGGGGCGGCAGGGCGTTCGCGACGGTGATGGGCGGGCTCACCGTCGCGACCATCGCCGGGTCGCCGCTCGGCACCCTCATCGGCCAGAACGCCGGCTGGCGGGCCATGTACTGGACCGTGGTCGCCCTCGGCCTGATCGCCGGCGCCGCCCTGGTGACCTGGCTGCCGCGCACCGACGACCTGCGGGGCGGCTCCGTCACGAACGAGCTCGGTGGCCTGCGCCAGCGCAACGTCTGGGTGATGGTCGTCGTCGCGGCGCTCGGCATCTCGAGCATCTTCGCCGTCTACACGTTCGTCGGTCCGTTCGTCACCGACGCGGCGCGGCAGGACAGGTCTTTCATCCCCCTCGCGCTCGCCGTCTTCGGGCTCGGTATGGCGGTGGGGAACCATCTCGGCGGACGTGCCGCCGACCGGTACGAGAACCGTGGCCTGATCTGGGGCTATGGCGGTGTTCTCGGGCTCCTGGTGCTGATCGGCGTGGCCGGCGACAATCTGGTGGTTCTGCTGCCCTGCCTGTTCGGCGTCGGCGCAACAATGATGTTCGCGATCCCTACCATCCAGGTCCGGCTGACCGGCTTCGCGCCAGGTGCCCCAACTCTGATGGGGGCACTGAACCTGGCCGCCCTGAACCTGGCCAACTCACTCGGCGCGATCGGCGGGGCGGTCACCCTCGACGCCGGCTGGGGAACCCTGTCCACCGTCTGGGCCGGCTTCGTCCTCACCGCGGCCGGTCTGCTTCTGTACGCCACCACCATCGCCCGAATCAGGGCGGCGCCGATGGCCGCTCCAGCCTGAGCGGATCGGCAGCCTGAGCGGATCGGAGCCCGAGTAGCTCGCCCGCCGCGGCCAGCTTCTGCCGAACCCCAGGTAGAGGCCGTCTGGTCGTGGCGCGGACGGGGGGGGTGGGCCTCGCGTCGGAGGGTCCGGCGGCAATAGCGTGCGGGTGGTGAACCGGCCATCCGCCCCGTCGCCGCCGCCCGCCGAGCCCTCCTCCGCCGGCCACGGCATGGGGGGTGGGGCGCTGGGGCGGGCCGGCGGGCTCGCCGCCGTGGCCTACGCGTTCACCCTCGCCATGGCCAGCACTACTCTGCCGACCCCGCTCTATCCGGGCTACCGCGCCGAGTTCGGGTTCTCGCAGCTGACCATCACGATCATCTTCGCCACCTACGCGGTCGGGGTGATCATCGCGTTGCTGGCCTTCGGCCGGCTGTCCGACCGGGTCGGCCGGCGCCCCGTCCTGCTGGCGGGTCTGGGTGCCGCGGTGGCGAGCGCGCTGATGTTCCTGTTCGCCGGTGGGCTGCCCGCGCTGCTGGCAGGTCGGCTGCTCTCCGGCCTGTCCGCGGGGATCTTCACCGGGACCGCGACAGCCACCCTCGTCGACCTCGCCCCACCGCGGAACGCGGGCCGGGCCACCCTCGTGCCCACGATCGCGAACATGGGCGGTCTGGGCCTGGGCCCGCTGCTCGCCGGCATCATCGCCCGCTATGGTCCGGACCCGCTGCAGCTGACCTACGTCATCAACCTCGCCCTGCTGGTTCCGGCGGTGCTGGGCGTGCTGTTGGCCCCCGAGACGGTGTCCCGGCCTGCCCGGCCTGCCCGGCCTGCCCGGCCTGCCCGGCCTGCCCGGCTGCTCTCGCGGCCGCGGGTGCCGCCCGCCGCCCGGGCGGTGTTCGTGCGGGCGGCCCTCGCCGGTTTCGCCGGTTTCGCCGTCCTCGGCCTGTTCACCGCGGTCGGCCCGGCCTTCCTCGCCCAGACGCTGGACGAGCACAACCCGCTGCTCACCGGTCTGGTCGTCGCCGCCGTGTTCGCCGGCTCGGCGCTCGGCCAGGTGCTCGCCCGCCGCACCGGGCACGCCGTCGGGCTGCCGGCCGGCTGCGCGGCGCTCGTGGTCGGCGTCGCGCTGGTCGGCGGCGCGATCGCCGCCCCGTCCCTTCCGCTGCTCGTCGCGGGTGGCGTGGTGGCTGGCACCGGGCAGGGCCTCAGCTTCGCCTCGGGCCTCGGTGGGCTGCTGGCCGCCGCGCCGCCACCCGCCCGTGCCGAGACCTCGTCGGCCTTCTTCGTCGTCGCCTATGTCGCGATCTCGCTGCCGGTCGTCGGTGTCGGGGTGCTGGCCGAACTGACGACGCTGCGCCTCGCCGGGCTCGTGTTCGTCACCGTCGTCGGTCTGCTCGCCCTGACGGCGCTCGCCCTGCTGCGGCGAGGCCGCGGCGCCGCCGGGGCCTCCTGACCGGCCGGAACCGACAGCGCTCAGGTGCAGGCGCCGTCGATCTTCATCTGGAGGATCTCCTCCTCGGTCCGGCCGAGCTCACGCAGCAGATCGTCGGTGTGCTCGGCGAACAGCGGGCCCCGCCGGGTCTCCGGCGGCGTCTCGTCGAACTGGACCGGATTGGTCACCAGCCGCCGCTGGTTTCCGGCGACGTCGACCACCGGGACGAGGTAGCCGTTGGCGGACATCTGCGGGTCGTCGAGAATGTCGAGAGGGCCCTGGACCGGCGCCCACTGGCCCTGCAGAGTCTGCAGATGCTCCACCCAGAACGCATACGACTGGGCCCTGAAGGCCTCGGCAACCAGCGCGCCGGCCGCGGGACCGTTGGCCATCAGCTTCTCGGCGGTGTTGAACCGCTCGTCATCAATGAGTTCGTCGAGGCCGAGATGCCGGCAGAGGTCGGGGAAGTACCGGAACGACTGCATGATGGTCAGGTTGATCCAGCGCCCGTCGGACGTCTTGTAGCTGCCGACAGTCGGATTGCTGATCCGGCTCATCATGTCGTTGATGCGCTCGCCCGGGTTGTCTGGGCCCAGGAGATCGGCGTTGCCCACCTCCAGCGCGAACGCCCAGGCACCCACGCTCATCAGCGACACGTCGACGACGCTCGGCTCCCCGGTCTGGGCCCGACCGACCAGCGCCGCGGCGATGCCACCGGCGATCGCCATGCCGCCCGTCGTGTCGCCGTACGCGCCGGCAGGCATCGTGATCAGGCGGTCGCTGTCGGTCGGGGTGACGCCCCAGGCGCTCCCCATCCGGCACCAGAACGAGGATCCGTCGAACCCGCCCCGCTCGGCCCACGGGCCGCGCTGCCCGTGGGCGCTGCCGCGGACGTAGACGATGTTCGGATTCGCCTTGCGGATGTCCTCGACGTCCAGCCGCAGGCGCCGGCGTGCATCGGGCAGGAAGTTGGTCAGGAACACGTCGGCGTCGCGGCAGAGATCCATCAGGACCTCGTACGCGGCCGGCTGCTCCAGGGCGAGCCCGATACTCTTCTTGCCGCGGTTGGGATGGTCCATCACCGGGTGCCACGAGTCGGCCCTGGGCTGACTGCGCATTCCTCGCTGGGCGTCACCCATCTCGGCATGTTCGACCTTGATGACCTCGGCACCCCACTCGGTCAGCACCGCGCCGGCGGCGGGAGTGAAGGTGAACTGGGCAACCTCGACCATCTTGATGCCGGTGAGTGGTTTGTGCACGGTTCCTGCGCTTTCTCTCGACGCCCGAACGCGGTGAACTTCTCGGTGCTCACAACCCGATATTCAGGCCCACTTTTTAGACTGAGTCTAACTATGGGTCGAGAGCTGTCAAGGTCGGAACCATGATCCGCCGCTGCTCCCCGCTGCTCCCCGCCGTCAGGCCAGGGTGGCCTCGTTGCAGACGGAGGTGCCGACGATCACGTTCTGGGGACCGCCGAGCAGGCTGATCGACAGCGCGTCGACCGTCAGGGTGCCGTCCGCCGCGACGGTCCGCTGGGTGAGGGTCACCGTGCCCAGGCCGCCGGCCAGGTTCAGGGTCGTGCCCGGGGCCGGGTCCGGCTCGATCGGTGTCTCCGTTCCGAGCGGCACGAGCGCTCCGTCCGGGATGTCGGCGTCGCCGCTGACCGCTCCGGTGGAGGGGCCGTAGGAGCAGGTCGACTCGAGGACACCCACGTTGGGGGCAAGGAGCGTCGACGGGGCGACGGAGAGGCTGCTGACCGACGCGCGTGCGCTGGTGGCAAGGGGGCTGAGGGGGATGAGCCCGGTCGCCTGGAGGCCGACTGCTGTGTTCGGTGCCGCCGCGGAGGCGGGCGACAGGTGCGCGAGTGTCAGGCCGCCGACGGCGGCGAGAACATCAGCGCACCGGGCCGCGCGTTGTGTCCAGATTTTCGTGAAGGCTCCCTTCCGCACGTGTCAGGAACGGTCCACCACGGCAGGAGAGGGTCGACCGAAAGCATTTTCGGGGCCTACGTCGAGAACTGTCGTGACTTTGTTCCCGGGCAGAAGGTAGCGTGCGTCCGACCAGAACAAGGGCCTCCTGTCACGGGGTGGAGTTTCATCGCCGAAGGCCAGAAAATGCCTTGAACCTGTGACAGGGCACGACATCGGGACCACGCGTCGGCGGGAACCGGGCCCGGATCCCGCACCCGGAACGCCGGATGGGGCTGGGTGCCGGTGCAGGTGAGGGCGGATGGGGCCGATCGGTCGGGGCTGGGGTGTGTGTGGCGGCGGTAGACGGGTAGGCGGAGTGAGCGGCACTGTCCGCGGGTCCGGTCTGGTCTGCGTCTGCGCAGGTCACCGGTCCGGACGACGCGCGCCTGGCCACCGCCTGGCTCGGCGGGCGGCGGCGGGCCCTCCAGCCGGAGTCGGGGGACGGGCGGTGGGTTCGACCCGAGAATCGTGATGGCGGCAGGATGAGGAGTTTGCGGTGACAACACAGGAGCGTCGTCCGACTACCACCGATGCTGGGATCCCCGTCGCCAGCGACGAACATTCGCTGAGTGTCGGCCCGGACGGTCCGCTGCTGCTCCAGGACCATTATCTGATCGAGCAGATGGCGAACTTCAACCGGGAACGCATTCCGGAGCGCCAACCGCATGCCAAGGGCGGCGGAGCGTTCGGGGCGTTCGAGGTGACGCAGGATGTCAGTGCCTTCACGCGGGCGGCGGTGTTCCAGCCGGGGGCGACCACAGACGTGCTGATCCGGTTCTCCACCGTGGCGGGGGAGCGGGGCAGCCCGGACACCTGGCGTGACCCGCGCGGGTTCGCGGTGAAGTTCTACACGCCCGACGGCAACCTGGACATCGTCGGCAACAACACGCCGGTGTTCTTCGTCAGGGACCCGATGAAGTTCCAGCACTTCATCCGGTCGCAGAAGCGCCGCTCGGACAACAACCTGCGCGACCACGACATGCAGTGGGATTTCTGGACGCTCTCACCGGAATCCGCCCACCAGGTGACCTGGCTGATGGGGGACCGCGGCATCCCGCGGACCTGGCGGCACATGAACGGCTACTCCAGCCACACCTACATGTGGATCAACGCGGCGGGTGAGCGCTTCTGGGTGAAGTACCACTTCAAGACCGACCAGGGTGTCGAGTGCTTCACGCAGGACGAAGCCGACCAGATGGCCGCGATCGACACCGACTACCACCAGCGTGACCTGTACGAGCACATCCGCGACGGGGAGTTCCCGAGCTGGACGCTCAAGATGCAGATCATGCCGTTCGACGAGGCGAAGTCCTACCGCTTCAACCCGTTCGACCTGACCAAGGTGTGGCCGCACAGCGACTACCCGTTGCAGGAGGTCGGCCGCCTCACGCTGAACCGGAACATCTCGGACTACCACACCGAGATGGAGCAGGCCGCCTTCGAGCCGAACAACCTCGTCGCCGGCACCGGTCTGTCGCCGGACAAGATGCTGCTGGCCCGCGGGTTCAGTTACGCCGACGCCCACCGCGCCCGGCTCGGGGTGAACTACAAGCAGATCCCGGTGAACTCGGCGAAGGTGCCTGTCCACAGCTATTCCAAGGACGGCGCGATGCGGGTACAGAACGTCTCCGACCCGGTGTACGCGCCGAACTCCTACGGCGGCCCGGCGGCGCAGCCGGAACTGACCGACGACGGTGGCCACTGGTACGCCGACGGCGAGATGGTCCGGACCGCGTACACCCCGCGCCGTGACGACGATGACTGGGGCCAGGCCGGCACGATGGTCCGGGAGGTCCTCGACGACGCGGCCCGCGCCCGGCTCGTCGAGAACATCGCCGGCCACCTGCTCAACGGCGTGAGCGAGCCGGTTCTGCTGCGTGCGTTCCAGTACTGGCGCAACGTCGACAAGGACCTCGGTGGCCACGTCGAGGAGATGGTGCGCGCGAAGCAGTCCGAGGTCGACCCGAAGGCCGCGAAGCAGGCCAACCCGGCGCGTTCCAGCGCTCAGGCGAAGGCCTGACACCGTCCCGAAAGCCCGTGTTTCGTGTGCGCCCCAGGCCTCGGAAGGCCTGGGGCCCGGGGCGCACAGCCTGGTCATGCCCGTCCAGCCACATGGCGCGGTTCCCCGGGTACGGAAACCGTGACGGTCTGCGTCCAGCACGCGGGCGGCGTGTGCTGGATCATCGACGATCTACGTGCTATCTCCATGGTCAACTCTGTGCTGGACCACCTCCGGATGGCCCGCTACCGGAAGAATCATCCGGCTGACGATGTATCCCCTCGTCGGCCGGGAACGTCACGGTGATCCAGCCGCGCCGTCGCTGGCCGACCGGATCCTCGACGACGGAGCCGACGCGTTCGTGGATCCTCCCATCGGCTGGGACCTCCACACCTATGTGACCGAGGCGCTGAGCAGCGGGTGGCCGGAGGCGCTGCGAAGCGAAGCCGACCGGGCACGCGACCGTTGGTTGACCGGCTACGTCGACCATCTCGCGACCCGCGAGGCCCCGGCGCTCGGCGTCGTCCGTGACCCGTTGCGGCTGCGCAGGTACCTCCAGGCGATCGCCGCCAACACCGCCGGAGTGCCGGCCCACAAGCTGCTCTACGACTCGGCGGGCATCGGCCGCGAAGCCGCTCGCCGATCGCGCGGGCCAGCCCGCCGCCGGTCACGGCCTCCCGGAGGGAACCGAGCAGGTAGGGCAGGGCGACCGCGTCGAGGAGGACGAACGCCACAGCGATGGTGACCGTCGCGCGGGGGATGCGTTCGGAGTTGATCTGGCTGAGCGCGGTGAGAGCGTAGAGGGCCGTGCCGACGAGCAGCGCGAACGCGGCCGTGTAACGGCCCATTGACGCAGCGCGCCGACCAGGCGCGGGGACATGCCCTGCACCGTCTGCACCACCACGGTGATCGCGGTGACGATGAACCCCGAGAGCGTGATCATGGCTCCGGCGATCGCCGCCAGCGTGGCCTGGGCGGTGGACGCCTGGTACTCGAGCCCGATCCGGGGCAGGCGCGGTTCCCAGTGCGGGACCGCCCAGCCCAGGACCGTCCCGCCGGCGATGATCGCGCCCGCGACGACGCGGGTGCGCCAGCGGTGCCCCAGCCCGCGGTAGCGCTGCCGCGGCGGCCGGCACCACTCGTACTCCGGCGCGGGGCTGTCCGTCATCGTGCCGCGAGGACGAGGAGCAGGAGGGCGATCAGGATGGTCGTGGCGATGACCAGGCTGACGATCGTCGGGCCGGCCACGCTCGTCCCGGTGGTGAAGGACCCTTCGTCGATCTCACGGTTGACGCGGCGGTAACGGCCGGTCGCGTACCAGAGTCCGGCCCCGCCGAGGAGGGCGAGGATCGCCCCCGCCGCCAGCGACGGCGCGGTCGTGACGTCGTCGAACGCGGCGAAGGCGAGCCCGAGTGCCATCACGTTGACGGACGTGCGCAACCACGCCAGGAACGTCCGTTCGTTGGCAAGGTGATCGCGGGCCCGCGAGCCGGCGGCCGCCCCGCCCGCGTTGCTCGGCCCGCCGGCCGGGGCTGGAGCGGCAGGATCCTGCGGCTGTCGCTTATACACATCCGCGCC
>NZ_JBFLUG010000071.1:0-40317 GCF_041008525.1 Parafrankia sp. FMc2
GTCACGCGGGCACGGGCACACGGGCCGATGCCCGTGCCTCCGCCCGCCATGCCCGTGCCCGTGCCCGGGCACTGGCTCGGGCACGGCGGGCGGAGGCACGAGGGTTGCCTCGAGAGCAAGGCTGACGGCTGCCCCCACGGGAGGCGGGACGGGCGCGGGCCGGCTGTCCGCGGACGTGCCGGACCGCGTCGCGCCGGCGGCACGGGTCGGCCCACGACTGGTCGAGCTGGACGGTCGGCCGGTGTCCGCGGCGGCCGACCCGCCGGTGCCACCGGCGTTCCCGGTGCCGTCGGCGGTGCCCGCACCCACGGTGGTCCCGGTACCGCCGGCGCCTTCTGCCACACCGGTTGTCCCGCTGCCGCGCCGCGGTACCAGCGGGACGACCGGCACGGCCTCGACGGGTTCGTCCGCCCCGACCGGTGTCGTCATCGGGGCCGGGCGCAGCCCCTCGGACGTCCGCTCCGTAGCGAAAGGGGAGAACGGCGAGCCCAGGCCGACCCCCACAGCCGTGGCGCTGACGACGACCGCGACGGTGGTGAGCACGACCCAGGAGCGGCCGGAGACGCCGGCGCGGGGCCGGCGGCCGCGGCGCTCCCGTTGCCAGGCCGCGAGAAACGCCTCGGGCGGGTCCTGCTGGGCATCAGTCACCAGTCTCACCTCGCGGCTCGGCAACGGGCGCTCGGACACGGTGCGGAGAGGGCGAAAAGCCCCTCATGCCCTGATTGTCCGTGACCGAACGCTACTGGGGCGGCACGCCATCCGAGAGATGTGTCGTTCGGTTTTCACAAAGAAGTAGTTCGGTGGACACCTCCCGTCATTGAGTCGCCTTCTTGGGTGTGCAGGACGATCGCCTGGCCGCGACCTCAGTGGCGGACGTGCGGAATGCGCGGAGCCGGTTCAGCGGAGCCGGTTCAGGAGACCTCGACGACGACCTTGACGGCGCCGGTGCTGCGGTCGTACGCCACCCGGAACGCCTCGGCGGCGTCCGCCAGTGGGAAACAGTGGGTGATGAGCGCGTCCGGGATTTCGGGGCGGGCGGCGAGCATCTGGGCGGCCTGGAGCATTTCCCGGCGGCCGGCGTGCCCGCAGTACCCCATGGAGACGACGAGGGTGACCTCCTTGCCGCGTAGCGCCGAATGGGGGAGGTCCATGCCGTCGAAGTACACGCCGAGCAGGGCGATCGTCCCGCCGGGCTTCAGCAGTTCGATGCTTCGCTGCAGGGCGCTGGGTGAGCCGGTGGCCTCGATCACCACGTCGTAGAGCGCGCCCTCCGTGGGTTCACCGACCCCGAGCCGCTCGCGGATCTCGTGCTGGTGCGGGTACCGGGACGCGAGTACGAGCTCGTCGGCACCCTGGGTCTGGGTGGCAGCCGCCGCGAGCTGACCGATCGACCCGCCGCCGACGACGGCGACGGTCCGGCCCGGCGCGGCTCCGCCGAGGCGGACCCCGTGCCAGGAGACCGCGGCGGGCTCGGCCAGCGAGGCGTTCGCGACGTCGAGCCCAGCCGGTACCTCGAGGACCTTGTGCGCGGGCGCCCGGAACTGCTCCACCATGCCCGACCGGCGGCGATACCGCCCCGCCCGTGCACCGGCTCCGAGACCACCGCGCACCCCGGGCAAGCGCCAGCCGCCCCGCGAACACGAGCCCGCACCCGCCGCCGATCACCAGACCTGTCAAGCCGATCGACAACGAGAGCCGCCAGGTGCGGCAGGAGACCCCCGGGGCCGGAGAGGCGCCCGGCACATGATCACAGATCATCGGTCCTGGTTAGAGCGCCGTCCAGTGGTCAGTCTGATCACAAGATCGGGGACGGATCCGATGCGTTGTGACTCTTGACACGTAGTGGATTCCGCAACTACTTTCGCGACACCTAGTCGTAAAAAGGAACGTGCGTTCGTAAATACGAATCATCGCCAGGTGGGACACGTCACGTGTCAGCGCCGGGCGCCGCCTCTGAGTGGCGTGATCGCAAGGAAGGATGCGCGTTGAAGGCATCGTTGAAGACCGCTGGCTTAGCGCTGGCGCTCACGGGCGCGCTGGCCCTCGCCGGCTGTGGGGCAGCTGACTCGGAGCCAGACGGCGGTACGGCGAGCGGGACGGCCGGAGTAGACATCGGGGACGGCAAGACGATCGAGCTCCCCCAGGGTGACCTGAAGATCGGGTTGTTCCTGCAGAGCGCGGCGACCGCCTTCAACCAGTCGCTGCTCAAGGGCGCCCAGGATGCCGCGGTGAAGTACGGCTACACGATCGAACCCATCGACGGACAGTTCGACCTCAACAAGCAGCTCAACCAGCTCCAGACGGCGGCGACGAACGGGACGTACGACGTCGCGGCGGTGGAGCCGCTCGTGGGTGCCTCGGAATGTGCCGCGATGACCAGGGTGCTCCCCGCCGCCGGGGTCCTGGTGCTGACCACGGGCACCCCGTGCGACACGAGCACGAAGCCCGCGGGCGACGAGCTCTGGGTGCCGGGAACGCTCGCGACGATCGCGGGTGACACGACCTACACCTACACCAAGGCCTTCCTGCAGAACGCGATCAGGGCGTTCCCGGGCGCACAGAAGGTTGCGCTCGTGACGGGACCGGAACTCGACCCGCTCGTGATCAACCAGAAGCAGGCCGTGGCGGAGCTTGCGGGGACGAACCCCGACTTCGACGTGAACTTTGTCTACACGGACTGGACCACGCCGAAGGCGCTGAGCGCGACGCGCGACTACCTGAGCGCCAACCCGGATGTCACCGCCGTCCTGTCATCGTTCTCCCCGGACGTCACGCGCTCGGTGGTGACCGCGATGGAGTCGGTGGACATGCTCGGCAAGGTTGGGCTTGCCGATCAGGGAGCGACCTCCTACAGCGTCGACCAGGTGAAGAACGGCAACATGACGTTCACGCTCCCGTACTTCCCCGATGAGTACGGCAGGCTTCTGGTCGAGACTGTGCACTCGGCGCAGATGGGTGAGGACACCCCGCGCTTCATCTCCAACATTCCGGATGAGTACGGAACCGTCGAGGATCCAGTGGTCATCACCAGGGACAACGCGGACGACTTCACGCCGCGCTACTGACGGCACCAGGGGGCCGGCGTGGAACCACCGCGCCGGCTCCCTCGGCGGTTCTTCGGGACGCAACCTCTCTGCAGATCAGGTTCCACTCACTTCATCAGGCGAGGAACGTTCACATGCGCACGGTCGACGTCGATATCGATGTGGCACCAGAGGTAGGGCAGCAGGCCGGGCTGACGACCGCTGCGACGATCTGCCTCCCTGATGAGGTTCCCGCGGACCCGGTGATCTGCTTCGCCTTCACCGGCGGGGGCTACAACCGGTCCTACTTCACGCGTGACCTCCTCGGCGATGGCACGCCCAGCCAGGCGGAGCTGCACACCTCGCGCGGCTGGATCTTCGTCGCCGTCGATCATCTCGGTTGCGGTGGGAGCACGCGCGTCAGGGACATGGCCGAGGTGACCTGGCAGCACCTCGTCGACGCGAACGAGTCCACAGTGCGCGGCGTGCTGAGACTGCTCTCCGCGCCGGGGGGCAGAGACGACCTCCCGACGGTGGAATCGGCGCGGGTCCTCGGTCTGGGTCAGTCGATGGGCGCAGCACTCCTCATTCTCCAGCAGGGGCAGAACCACACGTTCCAGGCGGTCGGTGTTCTCGGCTGGTCGGCACGCCACGCCGTCAGCTGGCTGCCACCAGGCGCCCCGCGGAGCACCCCGGTCTATTTCCCCCGGGGAACGGATGTCGGCGTCATGACCCGTGCGCTTCACACGACAGCGATGCCCGAGATGGCTCCTGACGAACACGGCCTCCCGGCAACTGCTTCAGGATTCCATTATGACGACGTGGCACGCGAGCTGGTGCTCGCCGACCTGGTCGACTATCCGCTGCGACGCGGGCGGCTTCCGTTCTGGGCAACCGATGTCATCCCGCCGTCGAGTATGACGATGATGTCGCCGGGTGCCGTCGCCGCGGAGGCGGCGATGATCCGTGCTCCGGTTTTCGTCGGAGTGGGGGAGCGGGACGTGGCTCCCCATCCCCGCTCGGAGCCTGCTGCGTATCTCCAGTCCAGTGACGTGACGGTCTACATGCAACCGTGCATGGGTCACATGCACAACTTTGCCAGCACTCGACTGACGTTCTGGAACCGCATCCATGCCTGGGCGGAGGGGGTTCTGCTCGAGCCCGCACCGATAACGGCGGGAATCGACATGGCTACCGCCGGTGCCAGCTGACGACGACGAGGGGCCCCGCGACATGCAACGCATCACCCCGGCACTCGGTGGCCGCAGGATCGGCGTGGTCCTGGTCCACGGCGCGTGCCATGGCTCGTGGTGCTGGGAGAATGTCGTCGACCCCGTGCGGTCGGCGGGTCTCGAGGTCCACGCTGTCGACCTGCCGTTGACATCGTTGTCGAACGACGCCGACGTGGTCCGCTCTGCCGTGAGGGCCATGAAGGAGTCGTGCGAGGCGGTCCTGGTCGTAGGGCACAGCTACGGCGGGGTCGTCATCACCGCAGGCGGTCATGAGGCGGACGCGCTCATGTACTGCGCGGCGTCGATGCCTGACGCGGGTCAGGCTGCGAGCGATGTCGTTCCCCAGCTCACGACGCCCGAACTGGAGTCATCCCTTGCGGTCCACGAGGACGGCGTGACCTTCGGGCTCGACCCGGTGCGGGCGGTTCCGGCCTTCTACGGCATGTGCACGGCCGCGCAGATCAAGGACGTTCTTGGCCGGTTGCGCCCGATGCACTTTGCCTGCATGAACGAGGCGATCGTCGAACCGGCCTGGCGGTCGGTGCCCTCCTCGTACGTCGTGTGCACCGAGGACCTCGCGATGGCGCCCGCCTACCAGGAGGGGCGTGCGAACTTTCTCGGTGACGCCGTGCGGCTCCGGTGTGACCACTCGTTGTTCTATTCGGCGCCGGACCAGCTTGTCGCACGCCTGGTTGAGGTCGCGTCGGCTGGCCGCCGATGCGGGCACGGTGAGAGCGCAGGCCACGACACCCGTCTCCTGAGGCCTGGCACTGCCGACCTCCACCGGAGCTCAGGAGGTCGTCTGCCGCGGCATGTTCGCGGGCGCCCGCAGCGAGCGAACGGGCTCCGCCACGCGAGCTCCGGGTGAATCGCCCGCAATCCTCAAGGGCCGCGAGTGGCTGCCTGCCAACTCCAGGAAATGGTGATGTGTTGTGACTGACGCAGTCGTCGTATCGAAACTCGTGAAGACCTTCGGTCGCTCTCAGGCGCTTCGCGGGGTTGACCTGCGCATCCAGGCCGGTACCGTGCACGCCCTGGTCGGAGAGAACGGTGCCGGCAAGTCGACGGCCCTGGGTGTCATCGCCGGACGCATCGCGAAGAGCTCCGGTGACGTGCGCGTCTTCGGTCACGAGCTACGTGGCGGACACCCGCGGTTCGCCAGGGCTGCCGGGGTGTTCGCGATCTACCAGGAGTTGACGATCATCCCCGCCCTCACGGTCGAGGCCAATCTCTTCCTCGGTCATCCCCTCGCGCGGTTCGGACTGCTCTCCGAACGTGAGATGCGGGCGCGCTACCTCGAACTCTGCGGCCGCGTCGGTGTTGCCGCCCACCCTCCCCACACCCTGGCGCGGTCGTTGTCCGTCGGCGAACAGCAGATGATCGAGATCCTGCGCGCGCTCGTCACGGAAGCCAGGATCATCCTGTTCGACGAGCCGACGGCATCGCTTGCCAGCTCCGAACGGGAGGCGCTCTTCAGCACCATCCGCAGGTTGCGCGCCGACGGTGTCACGGTTGTGCTGGTGAGCCACAACCTGGACGAGGTGCTTGCGATCTCGGATCACATCACCGTGTTCAGGGACGGGGCCGTCGTCGCTGACGGGCCTCGCGTCGAGTTCACGAAGGCGTCGATCATCGATGCCATGCTCGGCAAGCACGTCGATCCGCGCCTGGCCGCGGAGTTCTCCCACGAGGCAACGGGTGTTCCGAAGGAGGCCACGCCCCGGCGTTCACATCGCCGTGGCGGCCAGCGGCCGACTCTCGCGGTCTCCGGGCTGACCGTGCCAGGCGTCGTGTCGGGCATCGAGTTCGAGGTCCTGCCCGGCGAGATCCTGGGCCTGGGCGGGCTGGTGGGTTCCGGGAGATCGACGGTCCTCCGAGCGCTGGCTGGCGTCGAACCACGTGCCCGGGGCCGCATGTGGATCGACGGTGAGGAGGTCCCGTGGCCTCACACGGTGCGCAGGGCGCTTCGTCACGGCATCGCGCTGCTGCCCGAGGATCGTAAGACCCAGGGCCTCGTGCTCGCGATGCCCGCGATGGACAACATCGCGCTGAGCAACTTTCGCGGGGCCAGACGGTGGGGCGTGGTCTCGCCTCGATCTGTTGAGGCGGCCACCCGCGGGCACGGGCAGGCGTTCGGTCTTTCGTCGACCCGCCTACGTGATCCGGCAACCCACCTTTCGGGTGGGAACCAGCAGAAGCTGTTGCTCGCCCGTTGGCGATACGTGCAGCCGAGGCTGCTGCTCGCAGACGAGCCGACTCGCGGGATCGACGTCGGCGCCAGGTCCGAGATTCTCCGGTCCCTGGAGGAGATGGCCGCAGGTGGCCTCTCGGTCGTGATGGTGTCCTCCGAGCTCGAGGAGATCGCGGCTTCCGCCGACCGCGTCGTCGTTCTCAGCGAGGGGGCGCAGGTCGGGGTCCTCGACGCCGCGACGGCTCCGATCTCGCCGCAGGGAATCCTCACCCTTGCCTTCGGTTCCGACAATCCCAACGACCAGCCGGCCCAGGCGCAACGGTATGAGTCGCAGCTCGAGGAGAAGGTTTCGTGACCAACATAGTGACCAATGAGGTTGTCGACGGCAGGGCATCCTCCCCGCCGCCCTCCTCGCCGACGACAACCACCCTCGAAAGCCGCATCAGAACGAGCCTGTCACGGATCTTCGGACTGCGGTACGGCATGGTGTGGGTTCTGCTGCTGACCTTCGTGTTCGCCCGGGTCATCTACACGCAGTTCCTCGATCCGCAGAACCTGAACAACATGGTGGCCCAGGTGACGCCGACCGCCATTGTCGCGGTTGGAATGACCTTCGCGATCATCTGCGGCGGCTTCGACCTCTCGGCCGCCGCGGTGTTCGCCGGCGCGTCGGTCGTCTACGCGAGCCTGTCCAACTCCATGCCCCTGTGGCTCGCGTTCCTGTGCACGATCCTCATCGGTATCATCAACGGCCTGGCGGTGACCGTCCTCAAGGTCAACTCCTTCATCGCGACACTCGCGACCGCGTCGCTCTTCTCGGGAGCCACCTACTGGTACTCCGACTCGCAGCCCGTGGTCTCCACCAAGGCGGGCTTCGAAACGCTTGGCACCGGGAAGTGGGGCGGCATATGGGTCGCAACATGGGTGCTGGTGGTGGTGATCGGCGTGTTCGGATTCATCCTTGCCCGCACCGTCTACGGCCGCTCCATCTACTCGGTCGGAGGCAACCTCGAAGCCTCCCGGCTCGCGGGTATGCGGGTGAACGTCGTCCGAACAAGCACCTTCGCCATCGTTTCGATGTGTGCCGCGCTGGGCGGGATGATCGTCGCGTCGCAGACGAGCGTCGGCCAGGCGAACGCCAGGCGAACATAGGTCCCACGGTGACCCTGGATGCCATCGCGATCGTCATCATCGGGGGAACGGCGCTGATGGGCGGCGAGGGCGCCATCTGGCGAACCGTGGTGGGGATCCTGCTCTGGGGAACGATCAACAACGTCTTCTCCGCGCTGGCGCTCGACACCTCGAAGCAGCTCCTCATCCAGGGGGCGATTCTGTTGATCGCGGTCTCGCTCGACTCCCTGGCGCGCAGCCGACGCTGAGCCGACACCGGTCGGCCCCTGTGGACGGGCCGTCGAAACCCCATCGAGCATGACACGATCGGCGGCAGGACGTCGCCTTCATCAGCGCCAGCCGAGCTTCGAGGAAATGAGCCAAGGTGTCACTCACCATCCGCGCTCTGTGCGTTGGTCGCGCGTACGGGCTTCCCAAGCCGTCGTTCACCTACATGTGCAACTGGGGCGCCAAGCAGGATCTCCCCCTCATCATGTTCGTGATCGAGGGGGGTGACTTCCCGGTCGTGGTGGACACCGGGGCAGATCCGTCGAGGGCCGAAGAACATCACAATCTGGTGCTTGAGCAGACGCCCGACGAGCGCCCCGACACCAGCCTGCGCAACATCGGTATCGACCCCCATGACGTGCGGCTGGTCGTCAACACACATCTGCACTGGGACCACAGTTCGAACAACCACCTGTTCCCAAACGCTGAAGTCGTTGTTCAGCAGCGGGAACTCGATTTCGCGAAGAATCCCGTGACCTGGCACCGGCGGCAGTTCGAGGCGTTGCCGGGTGTCGAGGCAGCATGGCGCAGAGCCGAGCACCAGATCAGCCCCGTCCATGGCGACGTCACGGTCGCGCCGGGCGTGTCGACAGTGAGTCTGCCCGGTCACACTCCCGGTTCCCAGGGTGTCCTGGTCGAAGCCGAATCGCAGACCTATCTGATCGGGGGCGACACGGTCTACCTGTACGAGAACTGGGACGGCGACGCTGAGGGGCGGCCGATTCCCGTCGGTCTCTACACGGACCTCGTTGCCTACGAGGCCAGCATCGAGAGGATCCAGGGACTGGGCTGTGAGGTCATCCCCAGTCACGACTTCCGCGTTCTCGAGCGCGGCCGATTCAGGTAGTACTCCGCCAGAAGCTGGTGCGCTCCAGCGGTCGCGGGAGGGGCCCGGCCGGGCCGCCGACGCCGCGGCGACGAGTGCGGGGTCAGGCGGCCCGAGCCGCGCCGCGGCGCCTGGTGAGCGTCACATACCCATGCCGCCGCCCATCCCGCCGGCCATGGCGGCGGCGTCCGCTGCCGCCTCCGCTGCGGCCGTGGCCGGGGAGTTCGCCACGACGACCTCGACGGTCAGGAAGAGCCCGGTGATCGACGCGGCGTTCTGCAGCGCCGAGCGGGTGACCTTCACCGGGTCGATGATCCCGGCGGCGATCATGTCGACGTACTCGCCGGTGGCCGCGTTCAGGCCGTGGCCGGTCGGCAGGCCCCGCACCTTCTCGACCACCACCCCGCCTTCCAGACCGCTGTTGTAGGCGATCTGCTGCAGCGGCGCGGCGAGCGCCTGCTCGACGATCCGTGCCCCGGTCGCCTCGTCGCCGGTCAGGCCCAGGTTCTCGAACGCACGGGTGGACGCCTGCAGCAGGGCGACACCACCGCCGGCGACGATGCCCTCCTCGACGGCTGCCTTCGCGTTCGAGACGGCGTCCTCGATGCGGTGCTTCTTCTCCTTGAGCTCGACCTCGGTGGCCGCGCCGACCTTGATGACCGCGACGCCGCCGGCGAGCTTCGCCAGCCGCTCCTGCAGCTTCTCGCGGTCGAAGTCCGTGTCGGCGGTCGGGATCTCGGCCCGGAGCTGGTTGACGCGCCCGGTGATCTGGTCCGGGTCGCCGGCGCCCTCGACGATCGTGGTCTCGTCGGCCGTGATGACCACCCTGCGAGCCCGGCCCAGCAGCTCGACCGTGGTGCCTTCCAGGGTGAGGCCGACGTCCTCGGAGATCAGCTGGCCGCCGGTGAGCACGGCGACGTCGGTGAGCACGGCCTTGCGGCGGTCACCGAAACCGGGGGCCTTCACCGCGGCGCTCCGGAAGGTGCCGCGGATCTTGTTCACGACCAGGGTCGCCAGGGCCTCGCCCTCGATGTCATCCGCGATGATCACCAGTGGCCGCCCGGTCTGGGCCACCTTCTCCATCAGCGGGACGAGGTCCTTGACCGATGAGATCCGGCCGGTGGTGATCAGGAGGTACGGGTCCTCGAGGACGGTCTCCTGGCGGTCGGCGTCGGTGACGAAGTACGGCGAGATGTAGCCCTTGTCGAAGCGCATGCCCTCGGTGAGCTCGAGCTCCAGGCCGAAGGTGTTGCTGTCCTCGACGGTGATGACGCCTTCCCGGCCGACCTTGTCCAGGGCCTCGGCGATCATGTCGCCGATGGCCGGGTCGCCGGCGGAGATGGACGCCGTGGCGGCGATCTGCTCCTTCGTCTCCACCTCCCGGGCAGCGGCGACGAGCTCCGCGCAGACGCGCTCGACGGCGGCCTCGATGCCCTTCTTCAGGTCGAGGGGGTTCGCGCCGGCGGCGACGTTGCGCAGGCCCTCGCGCACCAGCGCCTGGGCCAGGATCGTCGCGGTGGTGGTGCCGTCACCCGCGACGTCGTTGGTCTTCTTCGCCACTTCCTTGACGAGTTCCGCGCCGATCTTCTCGTACGGGTTCTCGAGCTCGACCTCGCGCGCGATGCTCACGCCGTCATTGGTGATCGTGGGCAGCCCGAACCTGTTCTCGAGGACGACGTTGCGGCCCTTGGGGCCCAGCGTGACCCTGACCGCGTCGGCCAGCTGGTTCATGCCGCGCTCCAGGCCGCGCCGTGCCTCCTCGTCGAACGCGATGATCTTAGACATGCGTGGTGAGTCCTCCTGGGGGGCAGGCCTGCGCGGAGGAATGCCGGTCGCTGGCGGGTGCCTGACGACGCCAGACGCCGGGCCAGGTGGGCCCCGGCGCCGTCACACCAGAGGTTGGCACTCGACCTAGCTGAGTGCCAGCAACTTTATAGGGACCGGCCGTGCCGACAGCGACACCGCGACCACCCAAGGTCTACCCCCGGTACCGATGTCGGGGGGTGGTCGTCTTCCCGGCAGGAGCTCGTCCCGCGGGGTGTCAACCGACGTCGCGAACGGTGATCAGCCGGTCGCCGGCGTGGATCGGGGTCGCGGCCGGGTCGTCGAACCGCAGCAGACGGCCGTCCCGGATGACGGCGAGCACCGGATCCGAGCATTCCCGGGGGCCGCGCCCGACCTCGTCCGCGGCCGCGGGGCGCTCCGCCAGCCGCAGCCCCGCGTCGGAGGTCAGCAGGTCCTCGAACACGTCGACGACCTGCGGGCTGCGGGTCGCGAGCCCCAGCATCCGCCCGGCGGCGTCCGAACTGGTCACGACCTGGTCCGCCCCGCCGCGGCGCAGCAGAGGGATGTTCTCCGCCTCGCGGACAGCCGCCGAGATCACCGCGTTCGGAGCCAGCTCCCGCGCCGTCAGGGTGATCAGGACGTTCGCCTCGTCGGAGTTCGTGGCGATGATCACAGCGTGGGCGCGGTCCGCCAGCGCCTCGCGCAGCACGGCGGAATGGGTGCCCGACCCGACGACGGTCGTGTACCCGTCGCGCCCCGCGTCGGTGAGGGCCCGGCGGTCGGGGTCGACGACGACGATCTGTTCCGCGGGCACGCCGTCCTCGCGCAGCGCCCGGACCGCGCTGCGGCCCTTCACGCCATAGCCGACCACCACCACGTGCTGGTCCACTCGTCTCCTCCACCGTTCGACCCGGAACGCCTCCCGGGAACGCTCGGTCAGCACCTCCAGGGTCGTGCCGACCAGCACTATCAGAAAGATCACCCGGGCCGGGGTGACCACCAGGACGTTGACCAGGCGTGCGCTCGGTGTGAGCGGAGCGATGTCGCCGTAGCCGGTCGTCGACAGGCTGACCGTCGCATAGTAGGCGGCGTCCAGCAGGCTCAGCGGGTTCCCCTGGTTGTCGGCGTAGCCGTCCCGCCCCAGGTAGACCACGAGCACGGTCCCCACGAGAATCAGCAGGGCCGCCGCCAGCCGCCGCAGGATCGCCCGCGCCGGCCCACCGCCGTGCGGCCGCGGTACCGAGACGCCCGCGTGCGTCCGCTCGCCATCCCGCATCCTCGCCACGCCCGCCAGTCTCCCGCGCGTCCCGCGCATCCCGGCCGACAGCCCCCGGCCGGGATGCGCGGAGGCGTGTCTGCCGAGAATTCAGTAGCCGCGGGCGCTGGGGCGGCCCTGGGCACCGTCGACGGCGAGGTCGGTGCCGTTCACCCGGCTGGCCCGATCGGAGAGCAGGAAGGTCACCACATCCGAGATCTCCTCGACGGTTCCCAGCCGGCCCGCCGGGAGATCCCGCCGGACGAAGGCGTCGAAGTCCTCCGGGTGCTGTTGGGCGACTGGGACGTGACTGTCCTTTTGGGCTAGCCGAAAGGTGGTGTTTTGTCGGCCTGTCGCGGCGTGTTCACCGATCGTGGTGTCGGCTGGGCGCTCGGCCCGACCGTGATGGGAAGGAGCGCTATGCCCCGCTCGCCTCTGGGCCGTGTGGCCAGCGCCGGGTTCGTCGCGGCGTCCATGATTGTTCCGCTGGGTGTCGCGGTGCCCGCGGTCAGTGCCGCCGCGGCTCCCGCGGCCACATCGGCTGCCGTCGTCCGGTTACCGGCGGACGCCACGCCCGCGTCGCCGTCCGTGCCACCCGCGCCGTCCACACAAGGACGGCCGGCCCCGTCGGCCGTGCCGAACCCGGCCGTGCCGAACCCGGCCGTGCCGAACCCGGCCGTGCCGAACCCGGCCGTGCCGAACCCGGCCGTGCCGAACCCGGCCGTGACCGCGATCCCGACCACCGCGCAGTCGACGCCGTTCCTGAGCGACACGGATCTGCGCAGGCACGGGTACGTCGAGGAGGAGTTCTCGTTCAGGGGCAAGGCCAACATCTACACGATCCCCACGTTGGCGGACGCGACGGTCGCGACGCCGGACATCCCCTACACTTCGCGGCTGATCGTGCGGCGTCCGGTGGACCCGCGGCGCTTCAACGGCGTGGTGGTGGTCGAGTGGCTGAACGTCTCGGCCGGCTACGACATCGAGGCCGCCTGGCTCCCGCACCGGGAGCACTTTCTGCGCGAGGGCTACGCCTGGGTCGGCGTCTCGGCGCAGACCGGCGGCGTGAACCATCTCAAGGCCTGGAACCCGGACCGCTACGGCAGCCTGGACACCACCGCCGGCGGCACCGTCACACCCCCGGACTCGCTGTCCTACGACATCTTCTCCCAGGCGGTGCAGGCGCTGCGCAGCCCGAAGCAGGTCCGGCCGCTCGGCGCGCTGACGGCCCGGCACGTGATGGCGGTCGGCGCCTCCCAGTCCGCCGGGCGGCTCGCCGTCTACCACAACGCGATCCACCCGCTCCACACGGTGATCGACTCGCTGCTGCTCACGGTCGGCGGCGGTGCGCTGCGCACGGATGTCGACCTGAAGGTCCTGCAGGTGCTGAGTGAGACCGACGTCCGCACGCCGTCCACCACACCGGACTCGGTGACCTTCCGCCGCTGGGAGGTCGCCGGGACCTCCCACTTCGACGAGAACATCCAGTCGGCCCTGGACCGCCTGCTGGAGCGGGACTATCCCGAGGGGGTGACGGCACCCGACTGCACCAGCCCCCCGTTCAGCCGGGTGCCGCTGCACCACGTGACCAATACGGCGATCGACCACCTCGCACGGTGGGCCCGCTTCGGGGCCGCCCCGCCCTCCGCGCCCGGCCTGACGTTCACCACCGGCCCGGACGGCCGGCAGGTGCTCGCCCGGGACGGGCGCGGGATCGCCCTCGGCGGTATCCGGCTGGCCGCGGTGGACGTGCCGACCGCGGTGAACACCGGCGTCAACGGCGGAGAGAGCTTCTGCATCCTGTACGGCACCCACGTGCCCTTCGACGAGGCGACCCTCAACCAGCTGTACCGGTCGCACGCCGACTACGTCGGCAAGGTCACCGCGGCGGCGGCGCGCAACGTCGCCCGGGGATACGTCGTCCAGGCGGACGCCGCCGCGACGATCGTGGAGGCCCGCCGCAGCGACATTCCCTGACCCGGTAGTCGCGCTGCCCGTACCCGTACCCGCGGGCAGCGGGGGCGGGCAGCGCGACGTCAGTCAGGCCGCACGGCGTCCAGCCGGGCCACCTCGGAGTCGGTGAACAGGCGGGACCGGGTAAGGAAGCGGTAGCCCTCGGGCGCCTCCAGGCTGAAACCGGCGCCGCGCCCCGGGACGAGGTCGATCGTCAGGTGGGTGTGGGACCAGTACTCGAACTGGGCCGCTCCGATGTACACGGGCACACCGCCGCCTGGGATGCTGTCGCCCGCGTCACCGGCGGCACCGTCACCGGCGGCACCGTCACCGGCGGCACCGTCACCGGTGGCACTGTCCCCTGCCGGCCCCGCGCTGTCCTGCGCGCCGTCCGTGCCGAGGACCCCGAGCAGGACGTCGCGGTCGCCGACGAGGAACTCGCCGCGCGGGTAGCACATCGGGGACGACCCGTCGCAGCATCCACCGGACTGGTGGATCATCAGCGGGCCGTGCTCCGCGGCGAGTCGCCGCAGCATGGCGAGCGCCGCGGGGGTGGCATCCACCCGCCGCGCCGCCATCCTTCGGACGTCGGTCATGATCGCCTCCCCGGGACGAGTCGGACGAGTCCTCCGGTGTTCGCCATGGTCTGTCTCCTAGAAGAAGCCCATCGCCTTGGGGGAGTAGCTGACGAGCAGGTTCTTCGTCTGCTGGTAGTGGTCGAGCATCATCCGGTGGTTCTCCCGGCCGATGCCGGACTGCTTGTAACCACCGAAGGCCGCGTGCGCAGGGTAAAGGTGGTAGCAGTTCGTCCAGACGCGTCCCGCGCGGATGTCGCGGCCGGCACGGTAGGCGGTGGTGCCGTCTCGGGTCCACACGCCGGCGCCGAGCCCGTACAGGGTGTCGTTCGCCTGGGCGATCGCGTCGGAGTAGCCGTCGAAGGAGGTCACCGACACCACCGGGCCGAAGATCTCCTCCTGGAAGATCCGCATCCGGTTGTCGCCCTGGAAGATCGTCGGCTGGACATAGTAGCCGCCCGCCAGATCGCCGCCGAGCTCGGCGCGTTCGCCGCCGAGGACGAGGCGGGCGCCTTCTTTCCGACCGATGTCGATGTAGGAGAGGATCTTCTCCAGCTGGTCGGCACTGGCCTGCGCACCGACCATGGTCTCGGTGTCGAGCGGGTTGCCCTGTCGGACCGCCTTCGTGCGGATCGCCGCCGCGTCGAGGAAGTCGTCGAAGATCTCGCGGTCGATCAGGGCACGCGACGGGCAGGTGCAGACCTCGCCCTGGTTGAGGGCGAACATAGTGAAGCCCTCCAGACACTTGTCCTGGAAGTCGTCGTGCTCGGCGAGGACGTCCCGGAAGAAGATGTTCGGGCTCTTGCCGCCGAGTTCGAGGGTGACCGGGATCAGGTTCTGGCTCGCGTACTGCATGATCAGACGTCCGGTGGTCGTCTCGCCGGTGAAGGCTATCTTCGCGATGCGCGGCGAGGACGCGAGCGGCTTGCCCGCCTCGACGCCGAAGCCCTGCACGACGTTGAGGACGCCGGGTGGCAGCAGGTCGCCGATCAGGTCCCACAGCAGGTTGATCGACGCCGGGGTCTGCTCGGCCGGCTTGAGCACGACGGCGTTGCCGGCCGCGAGGGCGGGCGCGAGCTTCCAGGTCGCCATGAGCAGCGGGAAGTTCCAGGGGATGATCTGCCCGACAACGCCCAGTGGCTCGGCGAAGTGGTAGGCGACGGTGTCCGCGTCGATCTCGGAGAGCGAGCCCTCCTGCGCCCGGATGACGCCCGCGAAGTACCGGAAGTGGTCGATGGCCAGCGGAATGTCGGCGGCGAGCGTCTCGCGGACGGGCTTGCCGTTGTCCCAGGTCTCGCCGACGGCGAGCAGTTCGAGGTTCGCCTCCATCCGGTCCGCGATCTTGTTGAGGATGTCGGCGCGGGTGGCGACCGAGGTCCGTCCCCAGGCCGGCGCGGCGGCGTGGGCGGCGTCAAGGGCCTTCTCGACGTCCTCCGCGGTGGAGCGGGCGATCTCGGTGAAGGGCTGGCCGGTGACCGGGCTGGTGTTCTCGAAGTACTGACCCTTCGCCGGCGCCACGTACTCGCCGCCGATGATGTTGTCGTAGCGCGAGGCGAAACGGGTGGGGGATTCCGGCTGTCCGGGGCGGGCGTAGACGGTCATGTCGCGGAACTCCTTCGGGAATCTGCTGGTTCCGGTCGATCCGGCCGAGGTGGTTGGCGCGGAGGTTAGGCCCGCGCGCGTTGCGGAAACGTTGCAGCGGCACCGAGGCGGTCGGCGCCGGCCTGGGCGATCGTGATGTCCTGTTCGACGGTGCCGCCGCTCACCCCGATCGCACCGAGCAGATCGCCGTCCGGGGTGAACAGCGGGATGCCGCCGCCGAAGACGACCAGGCCGCCGTTGGTCCCCTCGATGCCGTACAGCGGGCCCCCGACCGCGGCGGCCTTGCCCAGCTCGTCGGTGGTCATGCGCAGCAGTACCGCGGTGCGGGCCTTGCGGATGGCGATGTCGACGCTGGCGAGGATCGCGCCGTCCTGGCGGGCGAACGCCATCAGGTGGCCGCCGTCGTCGGCCACGGCGACGTTGATCGGCACGCCGACCGCGTCCGCCCTGACCAGTGCGGTGTCGATCAGGACGCGGGCCTGGTCGAGAGCGAGACGTCCGGGCATGGCGTGATCTCCTTCCGTGGGTGCGGACCGGGCAACGGCCTGAGCGGGAGCCCGACGACGAGGCGGGCCGCGTTGTGCCCGAGGACGCGGCCGGCTGACGCCGGGCCGGTCAGCGCCGGTGCGGCCGGCGGCAGTTTCGCGTGGTGTACGCAGATGGTTCCGTGGGCGTCCACGCCGACGCCGACGTCGAGAGCGGAGGCCCGGGCGGCGGCGTAGGCCAGCGTCGCCGCCTCGCCGCCGTGATCGTCGCCACGGCCGTGGTCGTCATGATGACCGAGGCCACTGTGATCGCTGTGGGCCGGTTCGGTCCGGAAGGGCACGCCCTCCTCCTCCATTCCGGCGTGGATCTCCCGGATCAGCCGCGGATCCGGCTGGTCGAGGTGGTGGCGGACGACGATCGCGGGTCGGCCGCGTGGCTCGCGGTCCGCACGCCGGTCGTGTACGCGCCGGTCGCCGACCCCAGCCGGGGACGGGGGCGAAGGCGCGGACAGGGCCGTGGACGAGAGCGAGAGGGTCTCCGGGTGGGTGGCCATCGGTCACACCTCCGCGGCCGGTGCGGGATCGCGCGTGACGTGTGCCGTCGCCGCGTGTCGGGCTACCAGTCCGGTGGCGACCGCGTTGCGCGGGCCTTCGCGACCACGGACGTTGCCCGTCCCGCAGACGATCCCGAACTCCGCGACCGCCTCGGAGATCATGTCCGGGATCTCGAAGTCGAGCGCGGATCCGCCGAGGACCACGACGAACCCGAGCTGGCGCAGGTTGCCGCCGGGGGACACCATCTCCAGCGCGCGGCGCGCGTTGACCACGAACACCCGGTGCTTGGCGGTCCGGCGCGCCTGGCGGATCCGTTCGAGGGTGTGGCGGGTGGGGATCGGCTGCACACCGGTGTCGGTGAGCACGACGACCCGGGCGAACGCGTCGACGGGCAGCGGGTCGGCGAGGAAGCGGACCGTGCCGTCCTCCATCCGGAGGTGGAAGAAGCTTTCGGCCTTCGCCAGCGGGTACTTCTTGATCTCCTCCGCGAGGTCGACGTTGCGCAGCCCCAGCTCGGCGTCGATCAGCCGGGTGACCAGGTCGCCGGCACCGGCCAGATGGACGGAACGCACCTCGCCGCCGGGTCCGGCGACAGCCGCGTCGGTGGATCCGCCGCCGAGATCGAGGACCGCGATCGGGCGGTCGGTACCGGGGGTGGTGAGGGCGCCGAGCACCGCCATGTCGGCTTCGACACCACCGATCAGCACGTCGAGGCCGAGGGTCTCCCGGAGCCGGGCGGCGAGGAGTTCCATCGGTCCTCGGCTGGTGCGCACCATCGCGGCGAGCGCGACCGCGTTCGCCAGCGCGGACTCGCCCGCCAGCGCGCCGGTCACCGGCTGCGGGGCGACGGTGTCCACGGCCAGAACGTCCTGGATGCGCACCGCGTCAGCGGGGGTCGCGGTGAGGTCGGACATGGTGTCGTGGACCCGGGCCAGCATCCCGCCGACGTGGGTGCCGGCCTCGCCGGTGGCGTCGACCAGCGGCTGGACCCGGCGCAGCGCGGCCATGATCTCCTCGGCGCCGGCGCTGATCTCGACCGTCCGCCGGGCTGTCGCGCCGATCAGGGTGAGGCGGCCGGCGGGGATCGTGCGGTCGGTGATGTCCCCGCTGGGGGTGCGGATCACCACGGCGGACCGGTTGCCCACCAGTGCCCGCGCGACGGGTGCGACCATCCGGGTCTGGTCCGGGTCGAGCCCGAACACGGTCGCGATCCCGTAGGAGTTCGACAGGGTTCGGATGGTGTGCCCGGGCTGGGCTACCTCGACGGCGGCGAGCATCCCGAGCGGGATCCGGTCGATCAGGCCGACCTCGTCGACGACCGGGATCGGGGCGTGCAGCCGGTTGGCGATCAGGTTCGCGTCGTCGGCGCACACCACGGCCCCGGTGACCTGGATCCCGGCCGCGACCGCGCTGTTGATGCCCACCGCCGCGTCGTCGAAGTCGACGCCGGCGCCGACCACGCAGATGACCGGCTCGGCAGGGTCGCGGCCGGCCAGGTCCGCGAGGGCGACGGTGACACCGACGCCCAGTCCGCCGCCGCCCGGCGTCCGCGGGTTGTGCCCGATCATCGTCGACTCGGTGATGATCGTCTCGGTGATGGTGTCCATCGCCAGCCCGCTGATGACCGGAGTCGCCTCGTTGACCAGCAGCGTGGCGAGCGCCGCCGGGTCGCGCCCGGCGGCGGCCAGGGCCCGGCGGACGACGTCGACGACCCCGGACACGTTCTCCGTCGTGCCCTTCACCCCGGACGTCGCGCCGAGCGCCCCGGCGAGCCAGGAGATCTCCCGCCCGTCTGCGTCGATCTCGGCGACGCAGGCCTCGGTCGTCGAGTTGCCGATGTCGACGCCCACGACCAGGGTCACGGTGCCGTCACCGTCACGACGCTGCCGCCAGACGGATCAGGGCGGTCAGCTCCTCCGGGGCGGCGCCGGGGTGGACGAGGCCGGTCTCCTTGATGTGCAGCAGCGCGGCCTTCGCCTGCCAGCGCGGGCGGGCCATGTAGTCGTTGCGGGACGGAACCGGCTCCGGGGACTCGCCCTTGGCATACCGGGCGGCGTTGCGGCCGATGCTGCGGAAGACCTCCAGGTCCATCAGCGGCGCCTGCGGGAACAGCTCCAGGCTGGACAGCTTCGGCAGATCCTTCTGGTGGATCATCGTGGTGCCCCGGGACAGGACGCCGACGCCGATCCCCGAGCCGGACAGCCGGGCCGCGCCGTGGCCGATGACCGCGAGGTCGGAGCTGCCGGGGAACCGGACCACCCGGGCGTGCACGCCCTGCTCCTCGATGCCGGCGAGCAGCTGCCGCAGCACCTCCGCGTGCGGCACGTCGACGATCGTCTTCGTGAACAGGTCGCCGAAGCCCGGCGAGAGGCCGATGACCACCTCGTCCGGACGGCGCCCTGCCGCGGCCGGGCCCCGGCTCGTCAGTTCCAGCGTGCGCCTGTCGGTACGGCGTCCGATCGCCGTCGTGTCTGCCATCAGCCGACTTCCTCCTCCGGGTTCTGCGCGCTGACCACGTGCCGCAACCGCTTCATCTCCTCCCACCGGGCCCCGGTGGGGCGGTAGCCGGTGCCGGGCCCCGCGTAGTCGTTGGCGTCGTTGACCGCCGAGAGGGTCTCCAGCTCGGGGGTGAGGATCGCCGCGGTGTGCAGGAGGTCGCCGGAGACCCGGTGCCGCAGCACCCCGAGGAACGACTCGGCCATGTCGGGGAAGCCGGCGGCGTCCAGACCCCGGACGATGTCGAGCCCGGTGATGCCGCGGTCCATGACCGACTGCGCGCCCTTGAGGTCCTCCAGGACGTCCCGCAGCGGCAGTTCCTTGCTGCCGTGCGCGTAGGTCACCGCGTCGATCTCCCGGTCGGTGATCGGTGGCAGGTCGAGGTGGGCGAACACACCCTGCAGGGCTCGGGCGGCCCGGTTGCGGGCGGCGAGGATCTCCGCCTCCCCGACGTGCCGCAGTGCGCCGTCGACCTGGAGGTCGCGCTGGATGACGTTCCAGTCGTCATAGTCCTCGGAGTCGAGGTTCGAGCCGGCGAACATGTTGTCGTAGTTCGGCACCGCGGAGTAACCCGAGCAGATGAAGTCGGTGCCGGGCAGCAGCTGCGGGAGCAACCGGGCGGTGCGCCGCATGTCGGAGTGGGAGAACGACTGGTCGTTGCCGGAGGCGCACTCCAGGCCCACCGTGCTGGCGATCAGGTTCTCCGCCAGCACCGCGCGGATGCCCGCCGGCACGGCGCCGGGTACGCCGATGCAGCTGATCGAACCGTTCTGCAGGCCTTGCACACCGGCGCCTCTGGTCACCAGGATGCAGCGGATCTCCAGGTACAGCATGGACCGGCCCTCGGCGTTGCCCATCTGCACCTCGGAGCCGGTTCCCGAGGTGAACCGCATCTTGATGCCGCGGGACGCGTACGCCGAGGCGAGGAAGGTCTTCGACCACGGGGTGTCGTCCCCGTCGCAGAACACCGACTCGGTGCCGTACACGGAGATCGTCTCCGCGTAGGCGGTGATGCCGCGCATGCCGAGTTCGAGTTCGGTGGCCTCCTCCAGCGCGCACTGGGTGAGTGCCCCCGGCACCGCCGCCTGCGCCCCGACCTGCAACGCGATCGCCACCAGCGGGGCGTACCGCACCACCCCGAGGGTGGTCTCCAGCTCGCGGAATCCGCGCAGCGCGCCCTCGGCGGCGTCCGCCGCGACCTGGACGGGGTTGTCCCGGGCGCTGGTCGAGTGTGCCTGGTTCGCCGGGGTGCGCCGGGCCCGCATCTTCTGCAGGGCCATCATCATCTCGACCACGTTCATGGTCTTGACGACCTCGAGCAGCGCCGCGGGGGTCAGTCCCCGGGAGATGTCCAGCACCTCGCGCCGGGACACCTTCGGATCCACCAGCAGGTGCGCGATCTCGACCGGGTCGAGTGCCATCGCCTTCTCGGTGGCCGTCACGTCGATGGCGTGGTCGGCGATGAACTGGTCGAGAAAGTCGAAGTCCGCGCGTTCCCGCCCGTCCATCTCCACGATGACCCCGCCCTCGACCCGGACACTCGGGGCCGGGTCGTACGGGCTGTCCATGGCCACCATGCCGACCTCGGGCCACTCCTCCACGAAACCGTCGAGGTTGACCGGCCGGTTCTCCAGAACCTCGGTCCTGCGCGACCGTCGCGGCGGCGGTGGCGCGCTGTGGTCAGCCCGGCTCGTGGTGTCCGTCGTGCTCATCTGCGACTCACCCCTCTTGTAGGAACCCGGATCGGCTGGCGTGCGTGGCGCCGTCAGCTCGCGAGAATGCCGCGCCGCTCGTAGACGTCGGCGGCCTCGCGGACGAGCTCGGCGCACAGCGTCGCGCCGTGATCCCGTTGGAGCCGGTCCGCGATGTCGGTCAGCTGCTCCCGGGTCGCTGCCCGCGGCCGCAGGGTGTTGTAGATCGTCAGGACGTCGTCGTCCGACAGCGAGGTGAGCTCGGCGGCCCGGCGGAAGTTCTGGGCCAGCTGCGGCAGGCCCACCTTCTCGGCGATCTGGGCCTGCAACCGCAGCGTCGCCGGCGTGATGCGGATGTCCTCCGGGCCGATCTCACCGGCCAGCAGCGCGGACATGGTGATCTCGTCGATGCGCCTGCCGGTCGGCGTCCGGAGCAGGTCCGGACGGTTGGCCGCCAGCGGGTAGTCCCGCCGCGGGTCCAGTTCGACGTCGACCTGCATGTCGATGTCGGCTTCCATGTCTATGGACGTCATGAGTTCGCTCCTGCCCTCGTCACCGTGCCGCGGTGCGCCGTCCCCGTGCCGTGCCTGGCGTGCCGGTGGCCGCGCCCACGGTTCGAGACAGTAAGCAGCGTCACGTTGCTGCGGCGTTGCACCTGCCGACGTCCGGGCTGCAACGCGCCTGGAACCCCACTGCCCGCACAGTGCTCCGCATTCCGGAACCCAGCGTGTGGAGGCGAAACGTGACCGAGTCCGCGCCCTTACGTGACCGACGACGCCTGGAGCGCATCCGGGGCGGCTACGGCGACGTGCTCGCCGAGTTCTTCGGCTCCTTCCTGCTCATCGCCTTCGGAGCGGGCTGTGTCGCGATGCTGGTGGCCGGCCTGCCCGGCTCGGGACGCACCGCCGGCCCGACCGTGATCTTCCAGGCGGCAGGCGACTGGCTGCTCCCCGTCTGGGGCTGGGCGTTCGCGGTCGCGTTCGCGGTGTACCTGACCGGTGGGATCAGCGGGGCCCATCTCAACCCGGCTGTCACCCTCGCTCTGGCGGTGCGTCGGCGCTTCCCGTGGCGCAGAGTGCCGGGCTACTGGGCGGCGCAGGTCGTGGGTGCCTTCGCCGGCGCCGCCTTGGTGTACGCCGTCTACAGCCCGGCGATCTCCGCCTTCGAGACCGCGGCGGACACCCCGCGCGACGGCGGCGCAGCCGTCGCCTCCTTCTCCATCTTCGCGACCTTCCCGGCGGGCTACTTCGACAGCTGGACCGGGCCCCTGCTCGACCAGGTGGTCGGGACCGCGCTGTTCGTGGCGGTGGTGTTCGGTCTCATCGACAGCCGCAACAGGTCGGTGTCGGCGAAGGCCGTGCCGCTCCTGCTCGGTTTCGCCGTCGCCGCCATCGGGATGTCCTTCGGCGCGAACGCCGGTTACGCGATCAACCCGGCGCGTGACTTCGGACCGCGGCTGTTCACCTTCCTCGCCGGCTGGGGCGAGGTGGCTCTGCCCGGCACGGTCAGTGGCGGCGGTCTGGACTTCCAGAACTACATGTGGGTGCCCATCGTCGGGCCGCTCGTCGGTGCCGTGGTCGGCGCGATGGTCTACGACTTCTTCATCGGCGACGTGCTCCACGCCCGCCAGCAGCCGCCGCCCGCCACCGCCGGAACGACGGCCACCAGCCCGCAGGCCTCCGTACCGGCTTCGGTCCCGGCACTGGCGGCGGAACCAGCGGGCGCGGCGGCGATGTCCGACGGCGTCAGTCCTCGTCGGCGAGAAGCCAGGCGAGCCGGGCCGCTGCGAGGCCGTGCCGCGGGTCGTGAGCGGGAAGTGTCCGGGTGAGACGTTCGAACACCTCGATGTCACCGCTGCCCGGCTCGCTTCGCGTGAAGGTCCACAGCGCGTCGACGTCATGGTGGCCGAGGACCGCCGACCGCAGGGCGGCGACCATCTGGTCGCGTTCCGCGCGGATCGCCGGAGCGTCCGAGTGGGGGAGCAGGGACGTGCGGCAGGCCGCCACCGCCGTCCGCACGTCGCCGACGTCCAGCGCGGCGCGCATGGTCAGGAAGTCCGCCTCGACCCTGGCCCGTAACCGGTACGGCTGGGTTGACATGATCGACTCGCCGAGCATGGCGCGCAGCCGGTGGATCGAGGCGCGCACCGTCGTGGGGTTGCCCTGGTCGCCGTAGAGCATGGTGGCGAGCTGCTCGCCGGTCAGCCCGCCCGGATGCAGGGCGAGCAGGGCGAGCAGCTCGGCTCGCCGCAGGGTCAGCGGCACCTCCCGGCCGTCGAGCACCGCCGCCGGCCGCTCGTTCAGGAACGACAGCGACAGGGTGGGGCTGCGCGGGGCCGTCCGCGCCGGGTGCGCGAGCCGGACCAGGTACCCGTCGGGCAGCGGTTCGACCCGCGCCTCGCGGCCGTCGTCGAGCAGGACCCGGTCGACGCCGGGCTCGACGGGGATCCGCCGCGGCCACCCGCCGTGCGGCTCGGCGGCGATCACCCGTCGGGACAGTGTGACCAGCGCGCCCGGCTCGCCGCGCAGGCCGGCGAGATGGGCCAGGTTGCGGGCTCTGATCCGCTCGTCCCGCAGCTCCATCTGGTGCCGCAGGTGGCTCTCGGCGAGTTTCGCGGCGGCGTTGACCAGCGAGACGCAGGCGGGGTGCAGCTCGTCCAGCAGGCCGCTGACATCGATCGTGCCGAGCACGTGCCCGGTGTCCGGGTCGTGGATGGGCGCCGCGGCGCAGGTCCAGCTGTGGTAGATGCGCACCAGATGCTCGGCCGAGTAGATCTGCACCGGAGCGTTGATGGCCAGCGCGGTGCCCATCGCGTTGGTGCCGATGGTGTCCTCGGCCCAGCGGGCGCCCTCGCACAGCCCGACCGGGTCGGCCCGCCGGCACAGGTCACCGGCCCCCTCGCGCCAGAGGATGGTGCCTTCGGCATCGGTGACGATCATGACGTGCCGGGAGGCGTCGGCGATGCTGACGAGCAGGTCGCGCAGCAGTGGCAGCACCGCGCGCAGCGGGTGGGCGGACCGGACGTCCACGATCTCGTCCGGCCGGTAGACGATGATCGGGCTGTAGCTGTCCGGGTTGACCTGGGCGGCGAGCGAGCGGCGCCAGGATTCGGAGATGACCGATCGCGGCGCGGTGGATAACCTGGCGTCGCCCAGCACGGCCTCGTGTAACCGCCGCAGCGCGAAGGACTGCGCCCGCGGGTCGTCCACCGGTGTGCTGCCGGCCCCGGAGACCGTCGCGTTCCCCGCGGTCGTGGGGGTTTCCAGGGCTCTCGGGGTCTTCGCGGTCGGGCCATCAGTGATGCGTGACTTCATGATGAACGCTCCGCGGCGGTCTTGACAGAGGCGACTCGTCGGCGCAGCCGTCACTGCGGGGTGGGCAGAGTCACAGCATGAACGGCCAGACGGGAGGTCGGCAAGCGCGCGCCGCAGCGTGGCTGACCGGTCGCCCGCCACCGTGGGGGTGCCGTCCGTTGCAACGAGGATGCAACATCGCGCCGACTACGCTGCGGCAGCAGGCGGCACGGAGGGGACGGGACGGTCGATGGGCGCATACCGGGACGTGTACGACGCATGGCGGAAGGATCCGTCCGACTTCTGGCTGTCCGCCGCGGCGGCGGTGACCTGGTCCCGCCCGCCGCGTGTGGGTCTGGACGACAACCGTCCGCCAGCCGCCCGCTGGTTTCCCGACGGCCGGCTGAACACCTGTCACAACGTCCTCGACCGGCATGTGGACGCCGGGCACGGGGAGCGGACCGCGCTGATCTACGACTCGCCGGTGACCGGCGCCGCCGGGCGCTACACCTACGCCGAGCTGCGTGACGAGGTGGCGCGGTTCGCCGGCGTCCTGCGCGGGCTGGGCGTGGGGCCCGGTGACCGGGTGATGATCTACATGTCGATGGTTCCGCAGGCCGTGATCGCGATGCTGGCCTGCGCCCGCCTCGGCGCCGTGCACACCGTGGTCTTCGGCGGGTTCGGCGCGAAGGAGCTGGCCGCCCGGATCTCCGACGCCGCCCCACGGGTGCTGGTCTGCACCTCCTGCGGTGTCGAGCCGAACCGGATCGTCGAGTACAAGCCGATCGTCGACGAGGCGATCGAGCTCGCCGCCGGCCCGCCGGACCATGTGGTGGTCCTGCAGCGCCCCCAGACCGAGGCGGCGCTCGGCGCCCGCGACCGCGACTGGGACGAGCTGATGGCGTCAGCCGGGCCGGTGGACTGCGTCGACGTCGCCGCGACGGACCCGCTGTACGTGCTGCACACCTCCGGCACGACCGGGCGGCCCAAGGGGGTCGTGCGCGACAACGGCGGGCACGCCGTGGCGCTGGCCTGGTCGATGACCAACATCTACGACATCGGCCCGGGCGACGTGTGGTGGGCGGCGTCCGACATCGGATGGGTCGTCGGCCACTCCTACATCGTGTACGGCCCGCTGCTCGTGGGTGCGACGACCGTGCTCTACGAGGGCAAGCCGGTCGGGACCCCGGACGCCGGCGCCTTCTGGCGGGTGATCTCGCAGTACGGCGTCCGGGGGCTGTTCACCGCGCCGACCGCCATCCGGGCGATCCGCCGGGCCGATCCGGACGGGAACGAAGCCGCCTGCCAGGACCTGGTTGCGCTGCGGGCCCTGTTCCTGGCCGGCGAGCGGCTGGACCCCAGCACCTACCAGTGGGCGACCGACACCCTGCGTGTGCCGGTCATCGACAACTGGTGGCAGACCGAGACGGGCTGGCCGGTGGCGGCGAACCCACGCGGCCTGCAACCGATGCCGGTCCGGCCGGGCTCGCCGACCGTCGCGGTCGTCGGCTACGACATCCGGATCCTCGACCTGGACGGCCGCGAGGTGCCGCCCGGCACCGAGGGGCTGATCTGCATCCGGCTGCCCATGCCGCCCGGTACGCTGGTCACCCTGTGGGGGAACGACGACCGTTACGTCGAGTCCTACCTGTCCCGCTTCCCGGGCTTCTACCTGACCGGCGACAGCGGGTACCTCGACGAGGACGGCTACCTGTTCGTGATGGGGCGCACCGACGACGTCATCAACGTCGCCGGGCACCGGCTGTCGACCGGCGCGATGGAGGCGGTGCTGGCGGCGCACCCCGCGGTGGCGGAGTGCGCCGTGATCGGTGTGCGAGACGACCTGAAGGGTCAGGTGCCCTGCGGTCTGGTGGTGCTGAAGGCAGGGGTGGACACCGACCCGGAGACGCTGCGAGTGGAACTGGTCGCGGCGGTCCGCCGGGATATCGGCGCGGTGGCGGCGTTCCGCGAGGTCGCCGTCGTGGACGGCCTGCCGAAGACCCGGTCGGGGAAGATCCTGCGGGCCTCGATGCGCGCGATCGCCGAGGGCCGCAACGAACCGGTGCCGCCCACCATCGACGACCCCGCGGCGCTGGACGCGCTGCGCCCGGTGCTGCGCCGGGCGTGACGCAGGCGCCGTGCCGCGTGCCGCCGTGGCTAGGTCGTCCAGCGCACGACGGTGAGTTCGTCCGCGGGGGCGACGACCAGGCCGTTGCCCCCGCAGGACGGGCACGGGTCCAGGCGGGCACCGCCGTAGTCGTGGCCGCAGGCGAAGCAGCGCAGCCGGTCCGGCGCGTGCTCCCAGGTCAGGGCGGTGGCCTCCAGGGGGGTTCCGACCGCGGCGGCGTGCCACGCGGCGGAGGCCGAAGCGATGTCGACGCCGGTCGCGGCGGCGAGAACCACGGTGAGCACCGGTGTTCCCGCGCTCGCCTCGATGATGGCGCCGACCGCGGCACGGGCGAGGCCGGCCTCATGCATGTCCGGGTACCTGCACTTCCCATTCGGTGAGGACGGTGCGGGCGGCGTCCACCATCGCGTCCACGCGGGAGGCGAGGAGGACGCTCAGGCCCCAGCGGTCGGTGATCGATTCGGGGACGACGCCCACCAGGGCGACGTGCCGGGGCGCGCAGCCGGCGAGCTCGGTGGCCGCAAGGGCGTCGACGAGACCGATGTCGTGCGCGGTGGCCCGCACACCGTGGCCGCGCCGGACGTCCCCGTCGGGAATGACCACCAGGTCGCCGGGTCTGCCGTGGGCGGTGGCGACCGCGTCCAGGATGAGTACGGCCCGGCGGCCGGCCAGGTAGGGCATGAGCATCAGCCCGAGGGTGCCGCCGTCGAGGACGTCGACGCCCGGCAGCGCCGCGGAGGCGAGCCGCCGGGCGGCGACCACGCCGACGCCGTCGTCGCCGAGCAGCTCGTTGCCGATGCCCAGCACCAGGACGGGGGCGTCCGGGCCGTCGGCGTCCGAGACGGCCTCGCGCAGCACGGCCGCGCCGGCGGACGCCCAGCCAGTTCCGCCCAGCCCGCCCGCCTCGGCTGCCTCTGTGGTCTCTCGGGGGCCGGTCGTGGCCGTCACGTGTGGTCCTTGGGGAGGAACTTGTTGCCGGAGAAGATGGACGTCATGACGCCGGTGCCCTCCACCCGGTCGACGAGGATGGCGCTGTACAGGTGATGGATCATGAACCCCCAGGTCAGCCACATGATCAGGTGGTGGATGAGGCGCAGCGTCGGCAGTGGGACGATGTGCAGCAGCCAGCCGGTGAGCCAGGAGGCCCAGCCCGTCCCCTCGACGCCCCACAGCACCAGGCCGGTCACGATCTCGACGCCGAACATCGTGTACAGCACGCAGTAGGTGAGCCCGGCGAGCGGGTTGTGGCCGACGACCGGGGGCGCCTCCCGGGTCAGGAACATGTAGAAGCGCAGGGAGGGGATGATCTGGCCGAGCCGCTCCCGGGTGCTGGGTATCCACTCCGTCCACCGCGACCAGGGGTTCGGCGAGCGCAGGTGCCAGCAGAGCCGGGCGAAGATCAACGCGATGAACAGGTACGCGGTGATCTTGTGGATGGTCCGTGTCCAGGACATCCAGTAGACGCCGCCGCCCGGGTCGATGACCGGGGTGCCGATCAGGAAGCCGGTGACGGACAGCGCGACGAGGTCCAGCACGAGCAGCCAGTGGATGAGCCGGACCGGCAGGTCCCAGACCCGGACCCGGACGAACGGCGCGGGCCCGCCGGCGGCGGCCCCGTGAACCGCGGGCTCGGTACCGGCGGGCTCGGCACCGGCAGGCTCGTGGTCGGCGGGCTCGTGGGCGGCGGGGCCGTCGGTGGCGGGCGCGGGGACGGTCACTGGACCCGGACCTGGATGATGTCGTTGCCGTCGGCGTCGTAGAGGTGCGCCGCGCAGGCCATGCAGGGGTCGAAGGAGTGCAGGGTGCGCAGGATCTCCAGCGGCCGCTGCGGGTCGGCGACGGGCGTGCCGACCAGGGACGCCTCGTAGGCGCCCGGGTTCCCGTCCGCGTCGCGGGGGCTGGCGTTCCAGGTGGTGGGCACCACGGCCTGGTAGTTGCGGATGCGGTCGCCCTCGATGACCACCCAGTGCGACAGCGCCCCGCGGGGTGCCTCGTGGAAGCCGACGCCGCGCAGGGTGCCGTCCGGCCAGGAGGTGGGGCGCCATCGGCCGGTGTCGGCGATGGCCAGGTCGCCGCTGGCGACGTTGTCGCGCAGTTCGGCGACGAGGTCCAGCGAGTGCTGGGCCATCAGCCGGGTTTCCAGGCCGCGGGCCAGCACCCGGCCCAGCGTCGACATCAGTGCCTCGGGTGGGAGGCGCAGGCGGTCCAGCGCCCCCTGCACGAGAGGGTGGATGCGGGCGTCGTTCAGGGAGTAGCCGACGAGCAGGCGGGCGAGCGGGCCCACCTCCACGGCCATGCCCTGGTAACGCGGGGCCTTCAGCCACGAGTACTTCCCGGCGACGTCCAGGTGCTCGAACGGCGGCTCCGGGCCGGTGTACTGCGGTTGCGTCTCGCCGAGCCAGGGCGGCAGCGCCGCGTCGGACTCCTCGTACCGGAACCACGAGTGCGCGACGGACTCGGCGATGCCCGCCGGGTCGAACGGCTCCACGGCCAGGCTCCCGTTGCGGATGACGCCGCCGGGGAAGAGGCCGTCCCGGGGCGGCCGGGCGACCCGTGGCGGGGACGCCGAGTAGTCACCGAACACCATGTAGGAGCCGAGGCCCCGGCCGTAGGACGTCCACTCGGGGTAGGCGCCGGCGATGGCCTCCAGGTCGGGCAGGAACACCTGCTCGACGAACTCGACGCCGCGCTGCAGGATCTGGGCGACCTCCTGCAGCGTGTTGGCGTTGATCGCGTCCTGGCTGTTCAGGTCGATCGGGGAGGCCATGCCGCCGACCACGTACGTCTGCGGATGCGGGTTCTTCCCGCCGAGCAGGGCGTGCACCCGCACGTAGTCCCGCTGGAAGTCGAGGGCGTCGAGGTAGTGGCTGAACGCGATCAGGTTCATCTCCGGGCTGAGCCGGTAGGCCGGGTGGCCCCAGTAGCCGTTGGTGAACGGGCCGATCTTCCCGCTTTCCAGGAAGACCCGCAGCCGGGTCTGCACCGCGGCGAACAGGCCGGCGGTGGACCGCGGGTAGTTAGAGATCGACTGGGCCAGCGCCGCCGCGCGCGTCGGGTCGGCTGCCAGTGCCGCCGTCGGGTCGACCCAGTCCAGCGCCTGCAGGTGGTAGAAGTGCACCACGTGGTCGTGCACGCTCAGGGACGCCGCGATGATGTCGCGCAGCAGTCGGGCGTTGCGCGGCGGGACGGCGCCGACCGCGTCCTCCACCGCCCGCACCGACGCCAGCGCGTGCACCGTGGTGCACACGCCGCAGATCCGCTGCGCGAACAGCCAGGCGTCCCGGGGGTCGCGGCCGGTCAGGATCGTCTCGATGCCGCGCCACATCGTGGACGACGCGTACGCCTCGGTGACCTGACCGCCGTCCACCTGCACCTCGACACGCAGGTGACCCTCGACCCGGGTCACCGGGTCGATGACAAGCCGACTCATTTCACCTCGCCCGTCTCTCTGCCGCCGTCGGTCTGACTGGATGGCACTGCCTTGCCTGATGGCGCTGCCTCGCTGGATGGCGCTGGGGCGTCGGCTGTCGTCCCGGTGTCGCTGGCACCGTCGCCATGGCTGTCGGCGTCGGCGTCGGTGTCGGTGTAGGCCGCCGGCCTCTCGGTGTCTTCCGCGAGGCGGTCCGCGGCCTGGCGCTCCCGGTGCGCGGCGACCCGGTGCTGGACGACCTTGCCGACTCCGTGCGCGGCGAAGCCGGTCGCCGTCGCCGCCAGCACGCCCACCCCGATCTGGTCGGCGGTGAGGTCGAGACCGGACGTCGCCACGTGCGGCAGTCGGTCGTAGAAGGGGGACATCGAATCCCAGAAGCTCGGCTCCGAACAGCCCACACACCCGTGCCCGGCCGCGACCGGCCAGGACGTCCCGCCGTTGAACCGCACGCTCGGGCAGTTGTGGAAGGTGCTCGGCCCCTTGCAGCCCAGCCGGTACAGGCACCAGCCTCTGCGGTGGCCCTCGTCCCCCCACTGTTCGGCGAACTGGCCCGCGTCGAAGTGGCCTCGCCGCTGGCAGGTGTCGTGGATGCGTTCCCCGTAGGCGAACAGCGGCCGGCTGAACCTGTCCCGCGCCGGGAACTCGCCGAAGGTCAGGAAATGCACGATGGTGGCGGTCAGATTGTCCGCGTTCACCGGGCAGCCGGTCAGGTTCACGACCGGGATGTCGCTGACGACGTCCTCGACCCGCACCGCCCCGGTCGGATTCGGCCCGGCCGCCGGAATGCCACCGAAGGCCGAACAGGTCCCGACGTTGATGATGCCCGCCGCACCCCGGACGGATTCACGCAGAATCTGTTCCGCCGACCGGCCGCCAACCGTGCACGACCCGGGAATACCGGTCGGGATGGAACCCTCGACGATCACGAGATGCCCGCCCTGGGACACCGCGTCGTCACGGGCCTTCTCCGCTGCCACTCCGGCCGCGGCCATCACCGTCTCGTGGTAGTCCAGCGAGATCATGCCCAGCAGCAGGTCCGCGACCGACGGGTTGCGTGAGCGCAGGAAAGCCTCGGTGTCACCGGCGCAGTCCTGGAACTCCAGCCAGATCACAGCGGGACGGTCGACGCTGTCCAGCGCGTAGGCGACCCGGGGCGCCATCTGGGCCGGCAGGGCGAGCGTCGCGGTGATTCCCGCGCAGAACTTCAGGAACGATCGCCGGTCGACCCCGGCGTCCGCGAGCCTCGCGGACAACGGACGGCCGGATTCGCGCGTCATTCGGGTGCCTCCCGCCCGGGACTTTCGCTAGTGCGGTCCTGTACGGCTGTCCTGTGTGACTTTCTGGCCGGCTTCCAGCCCGGCCGCCGGCGCCGCAGCGCATTGTGCGAGTGGACGTTAGTGCGCGCCGCGGCGCCAGACAGGAGCCTCATCGGATGCGGGCGGGAGTCCATCAGAGCCGAACCGCAGGGCCGGATGTCCCTTGTCGTCGCCGGGTCCACGGCGGAGACTGGTACGCCGAACCCCCCCCGCATCAACCATCCGGTCACCCGGCCGTGAAGCACCGCTCGACAAAGGGGGAGTGAGGCGCCGTGTGCCTCGGGATACCTGGCCGGATCGTCGCCACCGTCGACGTCGCCGGCCTGCTCATGGGCACCGTCGACTTCGACGGGATCACCCGCGAGGTCTGCCTGGCCTACGTGCCCGACGCGCGGATCGGCGACTACGTCATCGTCCACGTCGGCTTCGCCCTCAACCTGGTCGACGAGGTCGAGGCGCATCGCACCCTGGAGCTGCTCCGCTCGCTCGGCGACGTCCTGCAGGACGAACTCGCCCTGCCGGACTCGCTCCGGCCACGGAACGAGCTGCCGCCGTCCTCGTCCGGTGCTCGTGGTGGCGACTGCTAGGGTTCGGCCTGTGTCGGGGTTTCCCTTGAGTCGGCGCGACTTCGACGAGATCTACGGCCGGGTGCCCCGGCTGTGCGTCGAGGTCGTCATCTCCGGACCTGCCGGCGTGCTGCTGTCGCGGCGGGACATCGAGCCCTGCCTGGGGCAGTGGCATCTGCCGGGCGGCACGGTGTTCTTCGGCGAGTCGCTGACGGCGGCGGTGGCCCGGGTGGCCGCGCGCGAGCTGGGTGTCTCGGTCGCCGTCGGCGATCTCCTCGGCTACATCGAGTATCCGTTCATGGCGGCGGACGGGTACCGCGGCTGGCCGATCGGCATCGCCTTCGACGCGACGATCAGCAGCGGGCAGCCGGTCGGCAGCGCCGAGGGCAGCGAGACCGGCTGGTTCACCGAGATCCCGCCCGACACCATCCGCGAGCAGGCCGACTTCCTGAACCGGCTGGTCCGCGTCCCGTCCTGACGCCCGTTCCGAGGTGGAATGCTGTCGGGGGGCCCGCTCAGGGCAGCTCGACGCAGGTGGTCGACCGCCATCGTGCGCAGCCGGCGCAGCGCCCCGCCGGAGAGTGCGCCGACCCGCTGGTGGGCTGCCTCGCCCAGGTCGAAGCGCTCCAGGAGCTCGGTGGCCCGCGCCCGCGCGCCCGCGCGGCGGTGCGGCGGTGCGGCGGTGCGGCGGTGCGGCCCAGTTTCGTCAGCCGGCCGAACAGCACCAGGTTCTCGGTCGCTGTCAGGTTGTCGTCGAGGGCGGTGAACTGGCCGGTGACGCCGATGGCCCCGCGGACGAGCGCGGGCTGCTCGCGGACGTGGTGGCCGGCGACGGTGGCGACATGCCGCCTGCGCGGTCGCGCGGCCTCCTTCGCATGGGCATTTCCTCCGTGTCCGCGGGCACTACCGGCCGCACTGGCACTTTCGGGGGATCTTTCGGTCGCTATCGGATGTGGCGCAGATCTCGCCGGTGTGGGATTGCTCTGTGAGGCCGGAGGAGATGGAACGGGCCCGCCCGATCGTCGAGGCGTTTGCCGAGGACATGCTGGGCGGGCTGCGGCGGCGTGACCAGCGGGCGAAGGGCGAGCTGTACCTGCGCGGCCTGCTGCTGGACGGCAGGCGCAAGTCGATGCGTCCGATGGCGGATCGGCTCGCGGTCGACCACCAGTGTCTCCAGCAGTTCATCACCAGCTCGACCTGGGACCACCGGGACGTCCGCCGGCGACTGACCCGGTGGGCGGTCGGCGCCCTCGACCCGGTCGCGCTGGTGGTGGACGACAGCGGCTTCCCGAAGGACGGCCCGACCTCTCCCGGTGTCGCCCGGATGTACTCCTGCAAGCTGGGCAGGGTCGGGAACTGCCAGATCGGGGTGTCGGCGCACGCGGTGACCGACAAGATGTCGGCGGCGCTGAACTGGCGGCTCTTTCTGCCCCCCTCGTGGGACGACACCGCCCTGGGAGATCCCGGCCAGATCGCGGTGGCCCGGGCCCGGCGGGCGCAGGCCGCGATCCCGGACGACCAGCGGCACCAGGAGAAATGGCGACTCGCGCTGGACATGCTCGACGAGCTGCGCGGGTGGGGGATGCCCGTCCGTCCGGTCGTCGCGGACGCCACCTACGGGGACGTGACAGCCTTCCGGCGGGGGCTCGCCGAGCGGGGTGTCCCCTACGTCGTGGCGGTCACACCGACCGTCACCGCGCAGGCGGCCGACACGGCGCCGGCGGCGCATCCGGACAGCGGGCGGCCAGTGCCCGCGACGTCCCACGCCGAGCCGCCGTGGGACCTGCGCACCCTGGTGATGACCAGCGGCTGGCCCGACGGCCGGTTCGTGCCCTGGCGGGCCGGCATGCAGCTGGGCCCGGTCGAGGTCACCGGCACCGGGCAGCGGCGCTCCCGCTTCCTCGCGCTGCGGATCCGTACCCCCTCACCCGAGCAGGGGCCACCGGAATGCTGGCTGCTGGCCGAGTGGCCACCCGGCACACCCGAACCCAGTGACTACTGGCTGTCGACACTGCCCGCTGGCGCCGAGCTGCGCGAGCTGATCCATCTCGCCCGGATCCGGTCGCGGATCGTGCACGACTACCGTGAACTGCGCGATGCGCTCGGCCTGGACCACTTCGAGGGCCGGTCGTGGACGGGCTGGCATCGCCACGTCACCCTCGTCAGCGTCGCCCAGGCGATCCGCACCCGCCTGCGCGCGAGCGAGTAGACAACCGGAACCTGCGGGGCGCCAACCCCCCGGGCGTGAATCTGCGGACACGCGGTGGGGCCCGCTCGGTGGGCTGCTTCACCCACCGAGCGGGCCCCAGGTCGGACGGTCGACGTCAGCTGCGGACGGTCGACGTCAGCTGCGGACGTAGGCGGCGACCGTCGGTCCCTCGTAGTTGGCCTCGACGCCCTCGGTGCTGCCGGGCACGCCGGCCTTCGGTCGAGCCAGGAAGCTTTCCCGAGAGGGCGAGATACCCGGCCTGGAGAAGTCAAGCGTGCCGGTCAGCCCATCGGTCTCGGCGGGGCTGATGGCAGCCTTCGCGGCGAGCACACCCTCCGGGGTGAGGTCGCCGTCCTCACACGCCTTCTGCAGGATCAGCTCCATGATCTTGGAGGATGAGTAGCCGGTGACGACGCTGTTCGACGGCTCGACGTTCGGGAACTTGTCCTTGTACGCCTTCAGCAGGTCGGCGGCCGGCGGCAGGCCGACACCGACGTTCGGGCCCACGAGGTAGAAGTTCTTGATCAGGGCGTCCCGGGCCGGCGTGTCGAGCAGAGTCGGGAAGAACGTCGGGGCGTTGCCGAGAAGCGGCACGTCGAGCCCGGCGCCGTTCGCCGCTGCGGCGGCACCCGCGGTCTGGCTGGGCTGGGTGGTCAGGATGATCGCCGTGACTCCCTCGGCGGCGAGCGCGGTGACCCGGGAGGTCATGTCCGGCTCGGCGGCGCCGATGCGCTGCTCGACGATGGTCATGCCGTGCTGTGCGGCGAAGAACTTGCTGCCCTCAAGCGCGTTGTTGCCGTACTCGCTGTCGTGGAAGATGTGGCCGATCTTGTCACCTTCCTTGATCCGCCCCTCCTCGAGCAGGTAGTCCAGGCCGTTGATCGTCTCGACGTCGTAGGTGGGGCCGGGAACCGCATAGCCGGGGCTCGCCGCGAGGTTCTTCGCCCAGGCGACCGGAATGCCGATCAGGCCGTCCTGCTCCAGCTCGGGAATGAGGGCGGTCGCCATCGGGGAACCGAGAACCTGGACGAATCCGAGGACGTCACCGGAGCTCTCCGCGTACTGCGTGACCGCGGTCTGCACGTTGTAGCCGTGGTCCTTGACGTCCAGCTCCACGGTGAACCGGCCGCAGATCTTCTCGCCCCGGTTCAGCTGGTCCCAGTAGATCCGCTGGCCTTCGGTGACATCCTTGCCGCTGGCCGCGTTCAGGCCGGTGAAGTCGGTCAGCACACCCAGGGTGATGACGTCGCCTTCGATGCCGGCCCCGGTCCGGACGGCGCCGGCGCCGGCGCCGTTCTCGGCCGGTGGCGTCTCGTCGTCGGACTTCGTGCTGCACGACGCGGTCGTGATGATCGCCGCCACCGCGGCGATCGCCGCGACCGGGCGCATCAGGCCGAATCGCCTGGTTCTCATACCGTGCATCCTGGTCCCCTTACTCGCGTTCACGTGATTGCCGGGAAAGACGCGCGCTGATCCCCATAGCGGCGCGGCCGGCGGGACATTCGGTCAGTTCGGGCAGGCCGGGTGGTTCGGGTTCGGGCAGGCCGGGAGGGCCGGGCGGTTCGGGAGAGCCGGGCCTGGTGGTTCGGAGGGCGCAGCGGTCGTCCGCCTGCCGTCAGGTGGGGGCCTGCCGGGAGGCGCGTCTGCTGCCTATCGCCTTCAGCCCGCGGGCGATTCCGGCCAGCCCGCTCGGCCAGAAGACAATCACCAGAATGACCGCCGCGCCGTACGCGTACCGGGCGGCCTCGGAATAGCTCACCCCGCCGGTTCCCGGCTCGGAAAGCCCCGGAATCGACTCTGCGTACTGCCTGAGCACGTAAGGCAGCGCGGTCACGAACGCAGCGCCGGCGCAGGCGCCGCCCACCGATCCCAGACCGCCGAGAACAATCATCGCCAGGTACTGGACGGAGATCTCGATCGCGAACGACTCCGGCGCCACACTGCCGATCGCCAGCGCGAACAGCACGCCGGACAGACCCGCGTACATCGAGGAGAGCAGGAACGCCCTCGCCCGGTAGGCGGTGACGTTCACGCCGTTCACCGACGCGGCGATCTCGCTGTCCCGCACCGCACGCAGCGCCCGGCCGGGACGTCCGTTCAGCGCCGCCCGCGCGAAAAGGTAGCACCCGACCGCCAGGACCAGGCCGAGGTACCACAGCCGCTCGAACTTCTCGAACTCCACATTGAGGACGTAGAGGTCTGGATCGGTGTCGTCGAAGGTGAACCCGAACAGTGAGAAGTCGGGCACGGTGCGCCCGTTGTGGCCGCCGCTGACCTCGCTGGCCGAGTTGAAGACGTGGATGCCGACGAACACCAGCCCGAGCGAGGCGATGCCGAGGTAGAGACCTTTCAGTCGGGCGCCGATCGGGCTGAAGAGAAGGCCGGCGAGACCCGAGATGCCGACTGCGAGGACCATGCCGACCAGCGGCGGCAGCCCGAGGCCGACATACGGGTGTGAACCGGAGTCGTTCGACTCGCCGGACAGCCAGCAGTAGCTGATTCCGCCGACGGCCAGAAAGAACGCGTGCCCCAGCGACAGCTGGCCGGTGGTGCCGACCAGGATGTTGAGGCCGATAGCACCGATCGCCGCACCGAAGACCGCGAAGCCGGTGCGTAGCCAGAACTCCTCCAGATAGAACGGCAGCACCGCCAGCACCGCGACGAACAGGATCAGCAGCAGGCTGCCCGTGGCCGGGCGGCGCAGCTGCAGGGCGCGGCGCGTGCCGGCCGCCGCGCCCGGCGCCCCGGTGCCCGGACCGGCCGCCGGTGAGCTCTGTGTCGTCGTGTCAGACACGGTGCAGCTCCTTCGTCCCGAACAGGCCGGCCGGCCGGACGACGAGCACCAGCATCATCACCACGTAGGGGACGACGATGCTGAAACCGCCGCCGAGGAAGGTCAGGCTGGAGCTGTAGCCGGCGAACAGCGACTCGGCGACACCCACGATCAGGCCGCCGGCCAGCGCTCCGGTTGTCGAGTCAAGACCGCCGAGGATGGCGGCGGGGAACGCGGCGAACGCGATCGTGCGCAGGTTCGGTTCGAGGCCGGGGGTGGGACTGCCGGTCAGGAACACGGCCGCGACCGCCGCGAGGCCACCGGCGATCAGCCAGGCGACCGCGCCGACCCGGGCCTGCCGGATGCCCATCAGGGCCGCGGCCTCCGGGTCCTCGGCCGCCGCGCGCAGCGCCACTCCCCAGCTGGTGAAGCGGAACGCGGCGAACAGCAGACCGATGAGAACGAACGCCACACCGATTGCGGTCAGCCGGTTCTCGCTGATGCTGACGTCGCCCAGGCGCACGACGTCGGCACCCCACGGCTGGCCGAGCGACATCACGCTGGAGCCGATCCGCCTGGTCAGATCGGTGGTGATGAGGACGTCCAGGCCCAGCGTCATGATTGTCAGAGAGGCCACGTGTGCGCTGCGGATCCGCGAGAACAGGATCTTCTCCGACGCGAGCGCGACCAGCGCGGTCACGGCGATGCCGATGGCGACGGCGGCAGCGAAGCCGACCGACGGCTCGACCCGGGCGATCACGTAGGCGCCGAGCAGCAGGAAGGCGCCGTGCGCGAAGTTCAGGATCTCGCTGGCCTTGTAGATGATGACGAAACCGAGCGCGATCAGGGCGTACAACGACCCGAGCGACAGGCCGTTGAGGAGGAACGACAGGAAGGTGGTCAAAGCGAGGGCTCTCCGGTCGGGGCGGGGCGTCGGCCGAGGCGTTCGTCGCGACTACGGGGACGGTGCGGGTGCGGGTGCCGGGGCGGCTCCGGTGCCCGTGTCGGTGCCGGTTCCAGCGCTGGTCTCGGTGCTGGTGCTGGTGCCGGTGCCGAGATAGGCGGCGATGACCGCCGGGTCGTTCTGGATCTGCGCCGGAGTGCCGTCGGCGATGAGCCGGCCGAAGTCGAGGACGCTGATCCGGTCGGCTACCGACATGATCATGGACATGTCGTGTTCGACCAGGAGAACGGTGATTCCGAGCGACGCGCGGACGGACAGCACGATCTCCGACATCCGCAGGGTCTCGGCCGCGTTCATGCCGGCGACGGGTTCGTCGAGCAGCAGCACCCGTGGCTCGGTCGCCAGCGCGCGGGCGACCTCGACCCGCTTGCGGTCGCCGTAGGAGAGGATGCCCAGCGGCCGGTCGAGGAGGTGCCCGAGGCCGACGAACTCCGCGATCTCGACGACCCGCGCCCGGTGCAGCCGCTGTTCCCGCACCGCCCACGGCAGTTTCAGCCCGGCGCCGACGAAACCGGCCCGGGTCAGCAGGTGCCGGCCGAGCATGATGTTCTCCTCGACCGACTCGCTCGGCGAGGCCGCCATGTTCTGGAACGCCCGCCCGACACCGAGGGCGGTGATCCGGTGCGGGCGCCGTCCGGTCAGCGTCGTCCCGCCGAGCCGCACACTGCCGGCCGACGCCCGGTACACCCCGGAGATGACGTTGAACAACGTTGACTTGCCGGCGCCGTTCGGCCCGATCACCGCGTGCACCGTGCCTGGCTCGGCGCGCAGCGACACCCCGGAGAGCGCGGTGAGCGCGCCGAACCGGACGGTGACGCTGTCGACCTCCAGCACGGCGACGTCCCCGTGCGCCGTGCGGGCCGGGCCGGCGTCGCCCCTGCTGCTCATGATCGTCACGGCCGGCCCGTTCCGGTCGCCGCTCCGGCGCCGAGCAGCCCGAAGCGCCCGCGCGCCGGCGGAGTCCAGCGGCTCAGCGTCGGCCGCGGGGCCAGGTTCCCCGCCGTGCCGACCTTCGCCCCCGTGGGGCTGGCCGCGCCCCCGCCGCCAGGCCCTCCCGGCCCGCCTGGTCGGTCCGGTCCGGCGGGCGTGTCGTGGTCCGTGCCGCCGGCGTGGCCCCGGCCGAGGTACAGCGAGGCGATGTCGTCGGAGGCGGCCAGCTCGGCAGCCGGGCCCGACAGCTCCACCCGCCCGAGCTCCAGGACATAGCCGTTGTCGGCGACGCCGAGCGCCATCGCGGCGTTCTGCTCGACGAGCATCACCGACGTGCCCTCCTGGTTGATCTGCCTGAGGACCTCGCCGATGTGGGTCACGATCTGCGGCGCCAGGCCGAGCGACGGCTCGTCCAGCAGCAGCAGCCGGGGGCCCGACATCAGCGCCCGGCCGATGGCGAGCATCTGCTGCTCGCCGCCGGAGAGCAGCGCGGCGCGTTGCCCGCTGCGCTCGGCGAGCCGGGGGAACATTCCGTAAACCTTTTCCCGGCGCTCGGCCCTGGTCGCGCGGCTGCGGACGGTTATCGCGCCCGCCTTGAGGTTCTCCTCGACGGACAGCCGCCCGAACACGCGGCGCCCCTCCGGGACGAGAACGACCCCGCGGTTGACGACGTCGGCCGGGTGCGCGTCCACCAGCGACCGCCCGCCGAAGGTGACCTGGCCTTTGTCGACCTTGGCCCGGTGGCGTTTCAGGGAGCCCGTGATAGCGCGCAGCAGCGTCGTCTTGCCTGCTCCGTTGCTACCGAGCACGGCGACTATCTCGCCGGTCCCAACGTGTAGGTCAATGTCCCGCAGAGCGCGAATGACCCCCGCGTAGGTGACCTGCAGGCCGCTGACGTCCAGCTCCAAAGCCGCCCTCCGTCGAAGTGTTGGCTGATGCGTATGACCGGGGCGTTCCGGCCCGAAAGAAAATGTTGTACAGGCGGCAGATCATGTATCCGTCCGACTCCGCGGCACAAGCGTTGCCGGCATTTTCTCGGGACTTTGTTAGGTTGCCGGGGCCCGGGGTCGGGAACCCGCCACCTGGCGGCCCCGTGGCCCGCCCACCGCCGGATAGCCGCGTTGCCCCGCTGTCGTGGCTGAAGCAGCCAGGGGCGGCCGCTCGGCCGCCGCTGCCTACCCATCCCACCGGAGTTCCGCGATCCGGTCGCCACGGTGTTGTGGCGATGCCGAGACGATCTCTCAGGAGTCATTCGGAGCAGGGGTATGCCGGCAGTTCGCGGCCGCCGCCGCGCCGTTCTGGGAAGGGTTGGTGGGCGCCGTCCCGGCGCGCCGCCGGAGTGGAAGGAGCGCCGGGCAGGGCCCCGAAGCGGCCGGAATGAAGTGCCCTCTTCTTGCTCGCGGGATCTCGCTGTGCTAGGCGGAGCGTCACATGTCGGGGTTCGCGGCCGTGGCGCGAAGCCTCAAGGGGCCGTTTTCAAGGGGGTCGTCAATGTGCGTGGCCGGGACGATGCCCAATACCAGGAACTTTAGGTTCGGGTTAGTACTGTGACGACCGAGGGTGGTGGTCCTGTGAGGTGTCTGTCGATCGGCTTCTTGGTGGGGAATGGGGTGCGGTTGGCCCGGCGGACGACGCGGGGGT
>NZ_JBFLUG010000072.1:0-40007 GCF_041008525.1 Parafrankia sp. FMc2
CTGGGCGTCAGGCCTTCGCCGGGTCCAGGCAGGAGCGCCGTCTCACATCAGTCCTCACGGGACAAGCACCGCAAGCGCTCCCTGCCGGGATCCACCGTGCGAAGGGAAGGTAGCGCCATCAGCGCCGCATCTGCTGTGGCCTCGGCCGTCGGGCCCGCGGGCCCGACGGCCCGACGTTCAGCGACCGGAGCCAGGCGCGGTCGGGCGTACCTCGTCCGGCCAGCCGGCCTCGTCGAGCTGCCAGCTCGCCCGCGGCGGCAGCAAGGTCGGGCTGCCGTCCGCCGGGTCGGCCTGATCCTGGGCGGGCCAGGGGCGCGGGGCACCTTCGGGCTGGTCGCCCGGGCTGCCGCCATGGCTGGTGGTGTACGGGATCCCGAGGCCGGCGGCCTCATCCCAGCCTTGCTGGATGTCCGGACGGGGACCCCGGCCCGGGGGTGGCTGATTGTCCTCGAAACGAATTCCGGCAGCCCGGGCTGGCATGTCCCACATTGAGTGCGTGGCGGGCCAGAAGCGCTCCGCCGAGCCATCTTCCGAGGGGCGCCACCGGGGAAGCCGGGAGGGAAGCGGAAGCGTCCTCGCGACCGGGCGGGCCCGAAGCCGGCCGGCGCGGACTGTGCGGGCGGCCTGGACGGCCAGCGTGGCGCCGCCGGTGGCCATGATGATCGATCCGAGTATCTGCAGGTCGATGCCGCTCAACCGGTAGGACAACGCATAGCGGAGAGTTGCGCCGGCGGCGATGAGAAAGATCGAGAAGCCGGTCGTCACGCGCCTCACCTCGTATCGGCATGCCCACGGAGGCCGCCAGAGTGGTGATCCGCTGCGAGTAGCGAGATACGTACAGTGAGAAAGCTACCCTCCGTGCCGATCGACTACACGCTGGTGGCCGAAGGTGGAGGTGGTGGTCGGACCGGGCCAATTCGAGGGCCGTTGGTGGCACCTTTGGGGGGCGGAGTCCTGCCGTTGTCGTTACGGACCGCGTCTGAAGGGTCACGCACAACGGTGCTGCGAAGGTAAATCGCGGTTGAACTGAGGTTCATTAGTCACATAAGCCAGTCAGGCTTATCAGGCGCCAGAAAGTAGGTGTTGCAGGGTGGCATCTGGGTAGCCGCGGCCCTAGGCTTGCCGAACATGTCCAACTTGGCCGGAAATACGCCGGCTGATTCGCGACTACCGGCCAGTGACCTGGTGTCGGTCTGCCCCCGGAGGCATGTGTGACTGACCGAATGCTCAGCAACCCCGATGGTAGCCCCAGCGCCCACCCGGCCAGCGGCCGGCTTGCCGTGACGATGGACACATCGGCGGGGGTTTCCCGACCGTCCAGCGTGCCGGCACCCCATCGGGCTCCCACCGCGCGGCACACCCCCATCGCGGCGACCTCCGCGGTGGGCCACCCCGCCTCGCGTACCCGTCCCGGTGCGGTCGCGGCTGGACTGCCGGGCCGAGCAGCTGTCCCCGCGCGGGGACCGCAGGTGCCCCGCGACCTCGCCCTGGGCGCGGCGGAGCTGCGCGGCGTCCTGCGCGTTGTCGAGGACTGCGAGCGCGCCGCGTCGCTGCCCGCGTTCCGCGAGGCCGCTCTCGACGGTATGGCGCGCCACCTCGGCTACCGCCATTCCGCCTTCTTCCTCGGATCGTCGCCGCAGGCGACCTTCCAGGACGCCCGCCCCACCGGCCGAGGCCTCGCGCTGCGCATGGCCGGGCCGTTCCTGGAGCGGTACCGCAGCCTCGAGGTCTTCAACGACCCGGAGAGCCTGCGGTTGATGTGGGAGCGCGGGCTCGTCACGCTGGACGAGATCGGCGTGCCCGACCGCCCCGAGGTGCGACTGCGGCTTGAGCGCTTCCTGCGGGCTCACGGAATCCACGCGAAGCTGCTCATCCGGCTGGCCGGCAACAGCGGCGTCGGCGCTGTGGTCTCGCTGCTCGACCCCCGCCCCGGTGCGTTCGGTCCACGGGACCGGGCTGTCGGCGCGGTGCTCGCCCGCCACCTCGGCAACCTGCTGCGCTTCTACATCCGGGTCAACCCGGGACCGGCCGTGACGGCCAAGCTCTCCGCCCGCGAGCGGGACGTCGTCCGTCTCGTCGCGGAAGGCCAGTCGAACCGGCAGGTGGCGGAGGCGCTCTGCATCAGCATCGACACGGTCAAGCACCACCTGACCCACGCGCTGGTGGCCACGGGCTGCTCGAACCGCACCCAGCTCGCCCTCGCCTGGCAGCGCGAGATGGGCTCCATGCCGGCACCCGGGCTTCCCCGGCTGTAGGCCAGGTCGGCGGTGCCGTCCGGCACCGGCCGCCCATCCCGACATCCCTGGACACTCCCAGCACCATCCGCGCATGAACGCCAGCTCAGCAAGCGCCTGACCCGCGCACCCCGCGGTGGCGCCGCCCGGACGAGAAGCGTCCGACGGCGCGGCCCGGATAGCATCGCCCGGCCAGCCCCTCCTGGCCGGCCCGGCCGGCAGCACCGGCTGGAACGGGGTCGGACCTGCCCATGTCCGGCCCTCGCCGACGGCGCAGCTATCGGCCGCGCCCCGGCAGGTCCGCCCGGACCGCGTCCTCGCATGCCCCCGCGCGACGCGTCCGAGGCCGACTGCGCGACGACATGCCCCTGGGGGCCGTGACCGCGACCGGGCCATGCCCGCCTGCCTGCCCGTCCACCCGGACCGGTCACGCTCTTCGCCGGACTCCGTCGCCTGTACCCCGCGTTCCCCGCACCCGGTCTTCCCAGGACCGCGTGTTCCCGGGACCGCGCGCTCGTCCCGCCGGGCCTGTGCCGCCGCGCAGGCCCGGCACGGCGCGCCTCCGAGCGTCCGGCTCGTCGCCCGGCCAGCGGAACCGGCGGGGTGGCGGAACCAGCAGGATTGGTCGTCCGTTGGGGACTTCTGTGGTTCTCCCACCGCCGGGATGTGCCGGGACCACTGGCTGCACCCGTCCCTGCTGCTCCTGCCCCATCGGCGGCGGGCCCCACCGGCGCGGGCTGCCGGGCCGCCAGGTCGGCAACCTGCGGTCGGCTGTGACCTCCTGACCCTGGCCGACCCGCTGACCGGCTGACCGACGGGCTGACCGGCCCGCGCGCTGCGGCTGGCGGCGCGGCCGCCATCGTGCGAACGTCGCCGGCGCCGCGCGAAGCGCGACCGCCAGGTTGGTGCTCCGGTGGCTCTTGGCCGTGTCCCGGGTCATCGCACGGGCCCGTGCCCGGCCTCGCCGCTGGCCGCCTGGCGATGATGTCGAACTCCGCCCCGTGAACCGGGTGGGCGTCCACTGGGCGTCTGTTGGCGGGCTGCCGGCCGCGGCCGGTTTCTAGTCACTTCGGGTGGTCTCCCGGTCGCGGCCGTTGGCGCCGTGCTGACGGATCAGCGCGAATGATCCCGCGCCCGCACTCCCGGAACCCGTACGGTCACGTGGTCGCAATGCGACTTGAACAGCGTATTTATCAATCCAGTGTGAGGGTTGGGGGCGACGTCAGCGAAAAGTCCGGCGCCTGTGCTTGCGACGCTGCCCGCGAAGTGACTAGGTTGAAAGGGCCATAGCGTCACGTGTACGGAGGGCAGAAGAGGCGAGTCCGCTGACAGCGCGTCCGCCGGTCCACGACCGGCATCGGTGCGTTGTTCTGGCAGGGACCGGAGGAACACCTGGATGAATGTCATGTCGGGGGGGAACAGTGCGATCGGCCATCGCGCGTCAGGGACCCGGCCGAAGAAAGGTGCATGGGTTTTTCCGGGCAGGTTCCACTGCCTGCCTTCCGTGCCCGGACAGCACCAGGTATCAGCCCGCGTAAACATGAGAAATCAGCTGGCAGAGCGGAGTTGTAGGGCCTGCCGGCGTGGCGTCACTGATGCCACCTCGCGATTCGCGAGCGATGACAACATGGGCAATGGCAGCAACAACCCCGGCATTGGCCGCGCAGCGCGAGGCGGGCCTGGAGCCAGCCGCACGGGCATAGCGGCAGTCTGCGGCGATGGGGCCGGCCGGGACGCCCGGCCTGCCTCTGATGTCGTCATGGCCCGCGACGGGCAGGGCCCTGACCAGGCAGATCACCGCGCTGTTTCGCGGTGGCACCTACGTGTGGAGACCTGGTCGGGGCCGGCTAGGATTTCGCGCACGCTCGCTGGCTCAGGTGACCCGATCGGACTGGACCACCATCACAGTGACCGAATCGCCGCCAGCGGCGCGGCGCCTGTCCGGGCACCCGCTGCTGTCCCCGACTGGGAGTTGCACCTGTTCGTACTGGCGCCGCCCGCCCACGTCCGGTTCCGGGACGCCGACTGCTTCGGTCCCGTGCTGACAGCAACCGACCCCGGCCGTCTCCGCCTTCGGCGGGGCCAGGCCAGGAGGAGCAACCGATGAGCAGCGCAGCGAGCGCGCACCCCCGGACCGAGCCCGACGACCAGGGCGAACGGGATCTGGTCATCGTCATCAGCCCGTTCGGGGAGCCGGCGCCGCACCTGGTCGCGGCGGTCGGGCATGCCGGCGGCACGGGAATCCTCGATCTCGGCCTGGACCCGGTCCGCGGCCGCGAGGCACTGGCCGCCGCGGTTGCCTGGTCGCCGGTGCCGTTCGGAGTACGGGTGGCCGAGGGCTGCCCGCTCGAGCTGGCGGAGCTGCCTGCGCGCGTCGACACCGTGGTCCTCGGGGTCGACGCGCCGTGGGGAGTGGCCGCGGTTTCCGCCGCGGGCCGGCGGGTGCTCGTCGAGGTGCTCTCGGTCCCGGCAGCGCGTCAGGCACTCGACGACGGCGCGGACGGCCTGATCGCCCGCGGCAACGAGGCCGGCGGACGGGTCGGTGATCTCACGACATTCACTCTGCTCCAGTACCTGATCGCTGCGAAGCCGACACGGCGGGACGGAACAGTTGCCCCCGTGTGGGCCGCCGGTGGGATAGGCCTGGCGACCGCGGCGGCGGCTGTCGCCGGCGGCGCGGCCGGCGTCGTTCTCGACTCGCAGCTCGCTCTGGTACGGGAGGTGGAACTGCCCGCCGAGGTCGCGAAAGCCATCCGCGCGATGGACGGCAGCGAGACCGCGCTGATCGACGGCCACCGTGTCTACGTGCGGCCCGACCTGCCCGTGGCCGGCCTGGTGGGCTGGGCGTCCGCGTCCGTGTCCGCCCTCCCGGGCGGGACGGCCGGATCCGGCACGGGCGTCGGCGCGGTCACCGACGCCGGAGGGGCGGCGCACGCTCCGGCGGACGAGCCGGGGGTGGACTTCCGCGACACCGGTGGCGAGCGGGCGTCGGACGGCGCTCTGAGCGTCTCCGCCGTCTCCGTCGCCCCCACCAGCCCTGTCGCCCTGCGGCTGGGCGGGCGGGACCTGCGGGAGCAGTTGCTGCCGGTCGGGCAGGACGGTGCGTTCGCCGCCGGTCTCGCCGATCGCCACCACACGGCGAGCGCGGTCGTGCGCGCCGTACGGGAGTCGATCCGTTCCTCGCTCGCGTCAGCCGCCCGGCACCGGCCGCTCGCCCCGGGCTCGGCCTTCGCCGCCGCCCGCGGGCTGCGTCACGCCGTCGCGCAGGGGCCGATGACCAGGGTCAGCGACCGGGCACGGTTCGCGCTCTCGGTGGCCCGCGAGGGCGGACTGCCGTTCCTGGCCCTGGCCCTGATGAGCGGCAAGGAGACACGGGCGCTCCTGGAGGAGACCGCCGCACTGCTCGGCGACCTGCCCTGGGGCGTGGGGATTCTCGGCTTCGCACCGCCGGAGACGCGGGCCGCCCAGCTGGACGCGGTCTACGCGGTCCGGCCGCCGTGCGCGCTGATCGCCGGTGGCCGACCGGCCCAGTCGGCGCCGCTGGAGGCAGTCGGGATCGACACCTTCCTGCACGTCCCGTCCCCGGGCCTGCTGGACCGGTTCCTCGCTGACGGGGCGCGTAAGTTCGTCTTCGAGGGCCGCGAGTGCGGCGGCCACGTCGGGCCGCGGGCGAGCTTCCCGCTCTGGGAGGCGCAGATCGCCGGTCTGCTGGAGTTCGCCCGGCGCGGGGACGACGGGCCGGAGTCGCTGCGGGACCTGGATGTGCTGTTCGCCGGCGGGATCCACGACCCGGCCTCGGCCGCGATGGTCGCGGCGGCGGCGGCGCCGCTGGTCGACCGCGGTGCGCGGATCGGCGTGCTCATGGGCACCGCCTACCTGTTCACCGACGAGGCGGTCGCCGACGGGGCGATCATGCCGGGCTTCCAGGACGCGGCGATCACCGCGTCCCGCACGGTGCTGCTCGAGACCTCGCCGGGGCACGCCACGCGGTGCGTGGAGTCCGCCTACGTGCATGACTTCCTCCGCCGGCGGGACGAGCTGGCCGCGGCCGGCGTCCCGCGTAAGGAGATGTGGGCCGAGCTGGAGCAGCTGAACCTCGGCCGGCTGCGCATCGCCAGCCGGGGCGTGCGGCGGGAGGGCGCCCGGCTGGTCACGGTCGGGCCCGACGAACAGGCCGCCGAGGGCATGTTCATGATCGGCCAGGTCGCCGGCCTGCGTTCGGCGCGGACGTCGATCGCCCGCCTGCACACCGAGGTCACCCAGGACGCGACAGCCCACCTGGCCGCCCGGGCGAGCGAGTTCGCCGGGGCAGCCGTGTCGGGTACGGCCACGTCTGCCACGGCCACGGCCCCCGAGGTTCGTCTGAGTGCTGACGATGGTGCTGACGGTGATCGGCTGGCGCGTGCCGCCCGATCCGTCGCGGCCGTGCGTGAATCCGCCCGTCCGCTCGATATCGCGATCATCGGAATGTCAGCGGTGTTTCCGCAGGCTGCCGACGACAAGGACTACTGGGCCAACGTGGTCGCCGGGGTCGACGCGATAACGGAGGTCTCGCCCGAACGCTGGGACGCGGATTTCTTCTACGACTCCGATTCCATGGTGAAGGACGCCGGTCGGCGTACGCCATCGAAATGGGGCGGCTTCCTGCCGCAGATTCCCTTCGACGCCCTTGCCTATGGAATTCCGCCCCGGTCACTCCGCAGTATCGATCCGGGTCAGCTTCTCGCTCTTGAAGCGGCGTCCCGGGCTCTTCGTGACGCCGGGTACGAGGACAGACCGTTTGACCGGAAGCGTTCCTCGGTCGTGTTCGGCGCGGAGTCCGGATCGGACCTCTCCACCGCCTATGGTTTCCGTTCGGCTCATCGTTCCTGGGTCGGTGAGCTCCCCGCGGAGCTGGAGGAGATCCTGCCCGATCTCGACGAGGATTCCTTCCCGGGGCTGCTGGCGAACGTCATCGCCGGCCGGGTGGCCAACCGCCTTGACCTCGGCGGTCTGAACTTCACCGTGGACGCGGCCTGTGCCTCCTCCCTGGCGGCGCTGGACGCCGCCTGCAAGGAACTTTCGGCCGGTTCATCAGACCTTGTCCTGTGCGGCGGGGTGGACACGCATTCAAGCGTGCATGACTTCCTGCTTTTCGCCTCGGTGCACGCGCTGTCCCCGGGCGGGCGGTGCCGCAGCTTCGCCGCCGGTGCGGACGGCACCAGCCTCGGTGAGGGCGTCGCGGTGGTCGTCCTCAAGCGGCTCGCGGACGCCCAGCGTGACGGTGACCGGATCCGGGCCGTGATCCGCGCGGTCGCCGGCTCGTCCGACGGCCGGGCCCTCGGGCTGACCGCCCCGCGCAAGGCCGGGCAGGTGATCGCGCTGGAGCGCGCCTACTCGTCGGCGGGGATCTCGCCGTCCGAGGTGGGGGTGCTGGAGGCGCACGCCACCGGCACCGTCGTCGGCGACCGGACTGAGCTCGCCACCCTCACCGAGGTGTTCAAGGAGCACGGCGCCGGAGCCGGCCAGTGCGCCGTCGGCTCGGTGAAGTCCCAGATCGGCCACACCAAGTGCGCCGCGGGGCTTGCCGGTCTGGTCAAGGTGGCGCGCGCGGTGGAGACGGGCATCCGCCCGCCGACCCTGCACGTCGACCGGCCCAATCCGTACTGGGACCGGTCGGACAGCCCGTTCTACTTCGACGACCGGGCCCGGCCCTGGGTGGCCCCCGCCGGAGCCCGGCACGCGGGCCTGTCCGCCTTCGGTTTCGGCGGGACCAACTTCCACGTCGTCGTCTCCGCCTACGACAAGGCACCGGAGCCGGCTCACGGCCTGGACCGCTGGCCGGCCGAGCTGTTCCTGGTGCGGGGCCGCGACCGGGAGACCGCGTTGCGCCGCCTCGACCGCCTGGACGCGCTCGTCCGCGCCAACGACGACGCGGGACGTCCCTACCAGCTGCGCGACCTGGCCCGTACCGTGTGCGAGGAGGCCGGGGGGCTGGTCCAGATCGCCTTCGTCGCGGACGACCTGGACGCCCTGCCGGGCGCGATCACCCAGGCCAGAGAGCCCCTTTCGGCCCCGCGGGCAGGCGTGTTCGTCCGCGGCGGTGACGACGGTGCCACGGTGGCCGCCGGCATCGCGCCGGGTCCCGGCGCCGGGGCCGGGGCGGTGCCCGGCGGTGACGGTAGGGCGGGGAGCCTGGCCTTTGTCTTCCCGGGGCAGGGAAGCCAGCGGCCGGGCATGCTCGCGGATCTCTTCGTGGCCTTTCCGCGGCTTCGCTCGCTGCTCGAGCTCGCCCCGGACGTGGCCGCGACGATGTTCCCGCCGGCCGCGTTCACCGATGACGACCGTGCCGCGCAGACCACCGCGCTGACCGACACCCGGGCCGCCCAGCCCGCGCTGGGGCTGGCCGCGCTGGCCGTCTTCGAGCTGCTGGCAGGGCTACGGATCCGCCCTGATCATGTCGCGGGGCACTCCTACGGCGAGCTGGCGGCGCTCAGCGCCGCGGGCGTCATCGACCGTGAGGCACTCGTCCGGCTCAGCCGGGCCCGTGCGGACGCGATTCTCGCGGCGGCCGGTGACGACCCCGGCACGATGGCGGCGGTGTCCGCGACAGCGGACCAGATCCGGGCCGCGCTCGGGGAGCCTGCCGCCGACGGCACCATCGACGGCGTGGCACTCGCCAACCAGAACGCACCCCGGCAGACCGTGATCTCCGGGCCGTCCGCCGCCGTGGACGCGGCGGTGGAGCGGCTGAAGGCGGCCGGCCTGTCGTCCCGGCGGATCCCGGTCGCCTGCGCGTTCCACAGCCCGGTCGTCGCCGGCGCCGCGCACACCCTCGCCGCCGAGCTCGACGGGACGACTCTCGCGACGAACGTCATCCCGGTGTGGTCCAACACCCTGGCGGCTCCCTACCCGGGGACGCTGGCGGAGATCCGCGCGGTGCTCGCCGGCCAGGTCGCGGCGCCGGTCCGCTTCGTGGAGCAGATCGAGGCCATGTACGCCGCCGGCGTCCGTGTCTTCGTCGAGGTCGGGCCGGGCCGGGTGCTGGCACAGCTCATCGGCAAGATCCTCGCCGGCCGGCCGCACCGGGTGGTCGTCACCGACGCGCCGGCCGAGAACGGCCTGCGGCGCCTGCTGCTCGCCGTGGCCGAGCTCGCCACGGCCGGCGTGGATGTCGACCCGTCCCCCCTGTTCACCGGGCGGGACACCCGTCCGGCCGCGACTGAGCGCATGCCGCGCCGGCCCGGCTGGCTTCTCGATGGTGCCTACGTGCGGACCAGCGACGGCCGTCAGCTGCCCGGCGGCCTGCTGCCGGCGCGGCGGATCGTCCCGGCCGCGCCGGTCACCGCCGCCCCGGAGGTCCTGGCCGGTGGGGCGGCGACCGTGGAGGCGGCGGGTACAGCGGCCGCGGTGGCTACAGCGGCCGTCGGAGATCCGGCGGCTGTGACGAACACCGTCGCGCAGCCTGGCGCCCGCGGTGGGACGGACAGCGGCGCCCCCGCCGCACACGGACACGATCTTCTCGAATGGCCGGGTACGGGGCTCGGTGAATCGGTGGGAGGTTCTGCAGTGGTCGATCTTCGGACCGTCAACGGGAACGGCGTCGCTCACCCGGCGGCAGGCCCGAGCCCGAACGGAGCCCGGGCCGCTGTCCCCTCCGGCACCGTCCCGGCCGACTCCGCCGCGGCTCCTGACGCCCCGGCTGCCGGTGCGCCGGCCGCTGCGGCGCCTGTTGCTCCCGGCCCGGCCGACGGCCTGGTGCTGGAGTTCCTGCGGACGGGCCGCGAGCTCGTGGCTGCCCAGCGAGATGTCCTGCTCACCTACCTGAACGCCGGTCGGCCCGCGCCGGCCAGCGTCGCCCCGCCTGCGGCGCCGGCCCAGCTCCCGCCACGCCGCGCTGACGTCGGCACGGCGGCCGTCGTACCGCCGCCGACCGCGGCTGTCTCGGCGGCAGGCGGGCTGGCGGCAAGCGGGGTACCGGCCGGCGCTCCGGAGGCGGGCGTCTCCGTCAACGGCACCGGTGCCCTGCACGCCTCCCCGACTGTCGCGGTGCCCGCGCAGGTCACGGCGCGCTCGGTGGAGACGGCCGGGCCGGTGGTCCGTGGGATGGGTGAGGTCACGGATGCCGTGGTCGGGGTGATCGCGGATCTGACGGGTTATCCGGTGGAGATGCTGGAGCCTGATCTGGATCTTGAGGCTGATCTGTCGATTGATTCGATCAAGCGGACGGAGATCCTCGGGGAGCTTGCCGGGCGGGTGGGTCTGCCGGGTGCGGGTGGCGGGGCGTCCGAGCTGGATGAGTCGGTGGTCGAGGAGCTGGCGGCGGTGAAGACGGTGCGGGGGATCGCGACCTGGATCGTCGAGCACAGCGCCCAGAACGCGCCCGGCGGCGGTTCCGGCGGCGGTTCCGCCGGTGGCCGTGGCGGGGGAGCCGGGGGCGGGTCCGGGCCGGCTCCTCGGCCCGGGTCGTACGACCTGCCTGAGCAGGGCACCGGCGGTGGCCGGGCGCTCGCGGACGCCGGGTCCCGTGTCCTGGTCCCGGCGGGAGCATCCGCGTCCGTCACGGCGGTGCTGCCGACGGCGCACCTTCCCGAGCCCTCCGTGGGGCCGGCGCCGAGCATCGGGCGGGCCGGCACCGCTGTGCTGGACAGCCCCCGGACCCGGACTGCGGCCACCGCGGTCCAGGCCCCGTCGGCGCCGGAGAGCTGGGGTGTGCTGTCCACCCCGCGCGGTGCTACGGACCCGACCTTCGCGGCCCGTGTCGGTGTCGGTGCTGTGCCGGCTGCCAGCGTTCTGCCGGCTGCCAGCGTCGTGCCGGCTGCTGACGCCGTGCCGGCCGTCGCAGCCGTGGGTGCCGTGGGTCCGCAGCTTCGGGTCCCGCTGCGCCGGTTCGTGGTGGACCACGTCGAGCTGCCCGCGTTGCCGTCCTGGGACGAGCTGGTCGCGGCGGGCACGGCGGTGTCGCTGGCCGGCGCGCGGTTCACCGTGGTCGAGGGTGGGCTCGGTATCGGCCTGGCGCTGTCGACGCTGTTGGAGCAGGCCGGAGCCCATGTCCGCATCGTGTCGGCCGACAGCGCGGAGCTCGATCCCGTTCTCGGGTCGGACGCCGGCGCCGACGGGCTGTTCTGGGTCGCCTCGGCGGAAGGGGTGGCGGGCCCGGGTGCCGGGCTGCCGGCCGCCTTCGCGCCCCTTCGCGCCGCCGCGCTCGGCGGCGCCCGGCGTCTGGTCGTCGTGACCGGGCTGGGCGGTGACCTCGGCCGCGGTGCCGAGGCGGTGGACACGACACCGGCCGGCGGGTCGGCGGCTGTCGGGATGGCCGGGCTGGTGCGGACGCTGGTCCAGGAGCTCCCCGCCACCCGGGTGCGGCTGGTCGACGTTCATCCCAAGGCCGCGCCGCGGCGGATCGCCGAGCGGTTGCTGGCGGAGGTGTTCGATGCGGCGGCACCGGTCGTCGTCGGCCACCGGGACGACAGCAGGATCACGCCGACGCTGCGCCCGGCGGATCTCACGCCGTCGGGCCCGCCGGCCGCGGGCCCGACGGGGCTGGATGCCTCGGGTGTCGTGCTGCTCACCGGCGGCGCGCGCGGAATCACCGCGCGGACGGCGCTGGCGCTGGCGCGGGCCACGGGCTGCGCGGTCGAGCTGATCGGGCGCACCCCCGTCCCGGACGGGCCGGAGGGTCCCGAGACCGCCGGCGCGGCTGACCCGCCGGCGTTGCGCCGGGCCCTGATCGCCTCCGGTGTGCGCCGCCCGGCGGAGATCGAGAAGCGCGTCGCGCGGATCCTGGCCGAGCGGGAGATCCGCGCGAACCTGGCCGCGCTGGGCGAGGCGGCGGCCTCGGTGCGCTACCACGCGGTCGATGTGCGGGACGGTGCCGCTCTCGCCGCGGTGGTCGCCGAGGTGTACGAGCGGCACGGCCGGCTGGACGGTGTCGTGCACGGCGCCGGCATCCTCGAGGACCGTCTGCTGCGGAACAAGACGACGGAGTCCTTCGACCGGGTGTTCCGGACGAAGGTGGACGGAGCGCGCGCGTTGCTCGGCGCGCTGCGGCCCGACGTGGGCTTCGCGGTCCTCTTCGGCAGCGTCGCCGGGGTCTTCGGCAACCGCGGCCAGGTCGACTACGCGGCGGCCAACGACGCGCTCGACGTGTTCGCCCACAGTCTGGCGACCCGGCGCACCGGCCGCGTGGTCAGCGTCGACTGGGGACCCTGGGGTGACTCCGGCGCCGACGCGGGCCGCGGCATGGTCTCCGAGGAACTGGCGCGCGAGTACGCCCGGCGCGGCATCGGCCTGATCGACCCGGACGAGGGTGTCGCCGCGCTGCTGCGCGAACTGCGCGAGCCGGTCCCGGGCGCACCCGCCCAGGTGGTCTACATGTGCGCCGATGCCGAGTCCTTCGATGGCTGAACCGATGGCTCAGGAGATCGCCGTCGTCGGGATGTCGGCGCTGTTCCCGGGCGCCGGCGACCTGGACACCTACTGGCGCAACATCGCCGGCGGCGTCGACGCGATCCGGGACGTCCCGGCGGGGCGCTGGGATCTCGACGAGTACTTCGCCGCCGATCCCACCGCCGAGCGGCGCCCCGACGGGGCGGGCTTCTACTGCCGCCGCGGCGGGTTCGTCGACGACCTCGCCACCTTCGACCCGGCCCGGTTCGGCATCGTCCCGGTCTCGGTCGACTGGGCCGAGCCCGACCAGCTCCTCGCGCTGCGGCTCGCCGCCGAGGCGATGGACGACGCCGGTGGGCCGGAGGCCCTCGGTGACCGCGGGCGGGTCGGCGTCGTCGTCGGCCGCGGTGGTTACGTCGGCCCCGGGGTCGCCCGGCTGGAGCAGCGGGTCAGGACGTCCCACCAGCTGGCGACCACGCTGCGCGAGGTCCTTCCCGGAGTCCCGGACACCGCCGTGGACGAGGTCGTCGACGCCTTCCTGGCAAAGCTCGGGCCGCAGCGGCCGGAGGCGTCCATCGGTCTGGTTCCCAACCTGGCCGCGTCGCGGATCGCGAACCGCCTCGACCTGCACGGCCCGGCGTACACGATCGACGCGGCCTGCGCCTCGTCGCTGATCGCCGTGGAGACGGCGATGCGGGAACTGGCGAGCGGCCGGGCCGGTGCCATGATCGTCGGCGGTGTGCACATCGTGCACGAGGTCTCCTTCTGGAGCCTGTTCACGCTGCTGCGCGCGCTCTCGCCGTCCCAGCGGATCCGGCCGTTCGACCGCCGGGCCGACGGCATCCTGATGGGTGAGGGCATCGGCATGATCGTCCTGCGTCGTCTCGCGGACGCCCGCGCGAACGGCGACCGGATCTACGCGGTGCTGCGCGGCGCCAGCTCGTCCAGCGACGGGCGTACCGCGAGCCTGATGGCACCGGCCTCGTCCGGGCAGATCCTCGCCATCGAGCGGGCCTGGGCGGATGCTCGCCTGGACCCGGCCGCCCCTGGAGCGGTGGGGCTGATCGAGGCGCACGGCACCGCGACACCGGCCGGCGACGGCGCGGAGCTCGCCACGCTGACGAAGGTCTTCGGTGACGACGTCGACAACGGCCGGGTCGGCCTCGGCTCGGTGAAGTCGATGATCGGGCACGCGATGCCCGCCGCCGGCATGGCGGGCCTGATCAAGGCCGCGCTGGCGCTGCACCACCGAACCCTGCCGCCGACGCTGCACTGCGACGAGCCGCACCCGCTGTTCGAGGGCAGCCGGTTCGCCCCCGTGCGGGAGGCGACCCCCTGGGAGCGGTCGGGTTCCGCCCCGCGGCGGGCCGGGGTGAACGCCTTCGGCTTCGGCGGGGTGAACGCCCACGTCGTCCTCGAGGAGTGCGCCGACGCCGATCGGGTCGGCGCTGTCGACCCCCTCGGCACCCGCACTGGTACCGCCACCGCCACCGCCACCGGTCCGGGCGCGGGCGTTGCCGACCCCACTGCCGAGCGGGTGCTGCTGTTCGCGGGGGCGTCCGCGGCGGACATCGTCGCCCAGCTCGCGGTGCCGGACGCCGAGCTGCTCGAGCGCGACGACGCGGCCAGCGCGCCTGGCGGCGGTCCGGTCCGGCTGGCGCTGGTGGCCCCCACCGCGCGCCGGCTCGCGCTGGCCCGCACGGTGGCGGCCCGCGGCACGCCGTGGCGGGGCCGGAACGACCTCTGGTTCGTCCCGGCGCCCCTGCTCGGCCGCCGGGACGACGACACCGTTCCGCGGCTGGCCTTCCTGTTCTGCGGGCTGGAGGACAAGTTCTCCCCGCGGATCGACGACATCTGCGACCACTTCGGGCTGCCCCGGCCGGAGCTGGGCGACACCACCGACCTGGGCCATCACGGCGTGGCGAGCGTGCAGGTCGGTCGGGTCCTCGACGTCGCCCTGCGCCGACTCGGCGTGGCCCCCGACGTGGTCGCCGGGCACAGCGTGGGCGAGTGGAACGCGATGCTCGCCGCCGGCCTGATCGACGAGGAGTACGCGGACGGGTTCATCCGGGCCTTCGACCCGTCCTCGATCGAGGTTCCGGGCGTCGTGTTCGGCGCGCTCGGCTGCGGCGCGGACGTCGCCGCCGAGGTCATCGCCGACCTGGCGGACATCGTGATCTCGCACGACAACTGCCCGCACCAGTCGATCATCTGCGGGCGGGTGGAGAGCATCGAGACCGCCCTGGCGCGGCTGCGGGCGCGTGGGGTGATCGGGCAGGTTCTGCCGTTCCGCTCCGGCTTTCACTCTCCGTTCCTGCGCCCGCATCTGGACCGGCTGCGGGAGGGGCTTTACAACACCCCGCTCGGCAGCGCCCGGGTCCCGGTGTGGTCCGCTACCACGGTGGCTCCGTATCCGTCCGGGCACGCCGAGATCCGGGAGCTGACCGTCCGGCACCTGCTGGAGCCGGTGCGTTTCCGGGAGCTGGCACGCGCCCTGCATGACACGGGTGTCCGGGTGTTCGTCCAGATCGGGATGGGCAGCGTCGCCGGTTTCGTCGACGACACCCTGAGCGGGGCGGGCGACGAGCACGCCTCGCTGGTCACCAACACCACGAAACGGTCGGGGCTGGACCAGCTGCGCCGGGTCGCGGTCGCGCTGTGGGCCGAGGGAGCCGCGCCGCGGATAGACCTCCTGCCCTGCCGCACCCGGCCCGACGTCGCCGCTCCGGCGGCCCGGCCCAGCAGGGCGGGGCGGCCCGATCGGGCGGTGCGCCTGCGCCTCGGCACCCCGCTGGTCCGGCTCGGCCCCGACGCCCCCGACCTGTCCGCGGCGCTGCGGCCCCGTCCCGGCGTGGACGTGGCCTCAGCTCCGGTGCCTGCGCCGGCTCCGGTGACCGCGGCGGTGCCGGCGTCCATGCCGGTGCCGGCGGGAGCGCGGCGGACCGGGCCGGACGGTCGCACCACAGTGCGCCGCGAGCTCTCCCTGGCGACCATGCCCGAGGTCATCGACCACTGCTTCTACCGGCAGCCGCCGGGCTGGTCCGACGCGTCCGACCTCTTCCCCGTCGTGCCCCTGACCGGCGTCCTCGAGATGATGATGGCCGAGGCGTCGGCGCTGCGGCCCGGCCTGGTGATCACCGAGGTCCGGGACGTCCGCGCCACCCGCTGGCTGGCGATCGAGCCGTCGGTACAGGTGGACATCACCTGCACGCCGCTCGGCCCGGACGAGATCCGGGTGGACGTCGTCGGCTACACCCGGGCGACCGTGGTCTTCGCCGCGGCGCATCCGGCGCCGCCGGAGACCACGGACGTGTCCACAGGTCTCGTCCCCTGCCCGGGCACCGCCGGGGAGGTGGTGATCCCCGGGGAGTCCACGGCGCCGCACACCGGCCGGGCGATCTACGACGACCGGCTTCTGTTCCACGGGCCCGGCTACCAGGGCGTCGAGTCGGTCGACGGGATGGCGCCGACCGGGCTGCGCGGCTGGCTGCGGGTCACCGAGGCGAGCGGAGCGCTGCTGGACAACGCCGGTCAGCTCTTCGGCTACTGGGGCATGCAGTACCTTCCGTCGGACTGGCTGCTCTTCCCCGCGTCGGTCGCCTCGATCCGTTTCTTCGGCCCGCCACCGCGGACGGGAGCGCGGCTGTCGTACCTGGGTCGCATCCGCGACGTCACCGAGCGCACCGCGACGGCGGACATGGAGCTGCGCGACGAGGCCGGCCGACTGTGGGCGCACCTGCGTGGCTGGACCGACCGGCGTTTCACCGAGGACGACGTCCTGTGGTCGATGGCGCTGGCGCCGCAGGCCAACACGCAGGGCCGGTCCACGGCGGATGGCTGGGTCGTCGTGACCGAGCACTGGCGGGACCCGGCGTCGCGCGAGCTGTCACTGCGCCACTACCTGGACGCCGCCGAGCGCGGGCGCCTGGCCCGCCTCAACCCGCTGGCCGCCCGCTCGTGGCTGCTCGGGCGGATCGCCGGCAAGGACGCCGTGCGGCGGCACTGGTGGGCGGGTGGCGCCGGTGAGCTGTGGCCGATCGAGATCGGCCTGGCGGACGTGGCGTCAGGGAGTCCGGTCGTCGACCGGGTGCCGGGCCGGGCCGGCCTGCCGGCGCTGCGCCCGCCCGCGGTGAGCGTCGCGCACCGTCCGGAGATCGCCGTGGCTCTCGTCGAGGACACGGCCGGCGGTGTCGGGATCGGCCTGGACCGGGTCCAGCGGCGGGAGCGGGACGCGGAGGCGGCCGTCCTCACCGTGCCCGAGCTGCGGCTGCTTGACGAGCTGGCCGGCGGCGATCCGGACGGCCGCGCCGTGTGGTTCGCGCGCTTCACCGCCGCGAAGCAGGCGGCGTCGCAGGCGGACGGATCCGGCCTCCCCGGCGATCCCCGGCGATTCGTGGTCGGCCGGCCGGTGCAGGGCGGCGAGCCCGTGCCCGCCGCGGTGACCCGTGGGCCGGGCGGCGCCGTGGTCCAGCCCGTCGGCGACCCGGGCGCGAGCCCCGGTCTGCCGGCTCCGCTGCTGGTCCCCGTCGCGGTGGCAGCCTTGGCAGGCGGCGGGCCAGGCCCCGTGCCGGACGCCGGCCTGCCGGACGGCGGCAGGTCGGGCACCCCCGCGGGACGTCCGTCCGGGCCTGCTCGGGAATGCTGGGTGGCCCTGCGCACCATGGACACCACCGGCCGGCCCCGGCCCGAGCCGGAGCCTGCCGACCGGCTGGCCGCGGCCGCCGGCGGCTATCTCGGAAACTATGTCGTGGCCTGGACCTCGCCACGGACCGGACCTGTCAGCGCAACCCATCAGATCAAGGAGCAGACGCTGCGATGACCACCGACCAGTCGACCGCCACCGTGAGTGTGGACCCGACCGACCGCGCGGCCAGAGTGCTCTCCGAGGTCGCGGCGATCCTGCGCGACGTGATCGGCGAGGAGTACATCGTCGACATGTCGATCGAGATGGACACCTCGTTCAACGAGGACCTCGAGCTGGAGAGCATCGAGTTCGTCACCTTCGCCGACCGGCTCCGGGAGACCTACGGCGAGCACGTCGACTTCGTCGGCTTCCTCGCCGACATGGACGTCGACCAGGTGATCAACATGAAGGTCGGCCAGGTCGTCGCGTTCATCGTCGACAGCCTGGACAGCGCCCCCCAGGTGGCCGCGCGGTAGCGCCGCCACGGACCAACCAGGGGGGCGACGAGAACGTCGAGCGCGCGGGACGCCAGCGGACCGCGCGGGCACACCTCCGAACGAAGCTAGGGAGAAGGCGCGTGGCTGAGATCGTCGCGAACAGCGTTCGTCTACATGTGCAGCGGCTGGAGCCGAAGGGCGGGGCCGCTCCGGACTCGCCGGTCGTCGTGATGGTGCACGGCATGGTGATGGACAACATCTCCAGCTTCTACTTCGCGCTGGGTAACTGCCTGGCTGGCGCCGGCTGCGAGGTCATCTGCTACGACCTGCGCGGGCACGGCCGCAGCGAGCGGACCCCGTCCGGCTACACCATGGCCGACTCGATGGCCGACCTGGCCGGGCTGCTGGACGCGCTCGGTGTCGACCGGCCCGTCCACATCGTCGGCAACAGCTACGGAGCCACCCTGACCCTCGCGTTCGGCCTGGCGAACCCGGAGCGGGTCGCCAGCCTGACGCTCGTCGAGCCACCCTTCCTGATCGAGGGGCTGGGGGAGGAGATGGCCCGGTCGCTGACCCAGGTCCTCGCCGCCGTCAGTGACGAGGAGGTCGAGGAGTGGCTCGCGAACACCGCCGGCCGCGCCGTCACCCGGATCGCGCGCTCCGCGCAGGCGCTGCTGAAGGAGACCTCGATCGCGCAGGACATGCTGGCGACGCCGCCGTTCTCGCGGGAGGCGCTCACCGCGCTGCCGATGCCGGTCCTCGCCGTCTACGGGGCGAACTCGGACATCATCGACCAGGCGGAGGGGCTCGCCGAGCTCGTTCCCGACTGCACCCTGGTGGTCCTGGAGCAGCACACGCACATGGTGCTGCGCGAGGCCGCCGACTACCTGCGGGACCTGCTCCGGTGGTGGCTGCTGCGCCGCGACCAGCCGATGCCCCGGCACCAGGTGCGCGGCGCCGGTTACGACACGCCTGACTGGGTCCGGCAGATGATCCCGCCGCCCGACCTGAACGGCGAGCACCGCACCACCTCGTTGTCGACGGCCGCGGCCGGCTCGCCGTCGGACGCCTGACCCGGCCTGGAGGCAGTTGAGTCAATGGGGCGCATTCTCTTCGCGGTGCCGCCGCTGACCGGCCACGTGAACCCGGCTGTCGGCATCGCGGGCGAGCTCGCCGCACGCGGCCACGACGTCGCGCTGGCCGGTCACGCGAGCGCGGTCGGGCCGCTCGTCCCGCCCGGCGTGCCGCTCATCGCGCTGCCGGACGAGATCACCGCCGAGCAGCGGGCGGACCTGGAGGCACGGTCCCGCCCGCTGCGGGGGCCCGCGTCGCTGAAGTTCCTGTGGGAGGAGTTCATCCTCCCGCTCGGCACCTCGATGGCCCGGGACGTCGGCGAGGTGCTCGAGCGCTGGCGCCCGGACCTCGTCGTCGCCGACCAGCAGGCGATCGGTGCCGCGCTGGCCGCGCGGCGGGCGGGGATCCGGTGGGCGACCCTGGCCACCACCTCGGCGGAGTTCGATGATCCGTACGCGGTGTTGGCGGGGATCGGGCACTGGGTCTCGGACCGGCTGCGCGAGTTCCAGCTCGCACACGGCGTGCCCGACGACGGGGCGGAGCGGCTGGACCTGCGTTTCTCCGAGGACCTGACAGTGGTCTGCTCGGTGCCCTCGCTGCTGCGCAGCTCGTTCCACCCCTCCCACCAGGTGTTCGTCGGCTGCGCCGCGGGAGTCCGCCGGCCGGCCCCGGCCTTCCCCTGGGAGTGGCTCGACAGCGGCCGGCGCACCGTTCTGGTCTCCCTCGGAACGGTGACGCGGGACGCCGGCGGGCGCTTCGTGCGCGCCGCGGCCGAGGCCCTGGCCGGGATGGCCGGCCAGGTGCAGGCGGTGGTCGTCGCGCCGCCGGGCCCGCTCGACGACCTCGCCGAGCAGGCGCCGGACGACCTGCTCGTCCGCTCGTTCGTGCCGCAGGTCGATCTGATGGACCAGCTCGACGCGGTAGTCTGCCATGCGGGCAACAACACCGTGTGCGAGGCGTTGTCACGGGGTGTTCCCCTTGTGGTCGCTCCCGTCCGTGACGATCAGCCGGTCATCGGCGAGCAGGTGGTGCGGGCCGGGGCGGGCCTGCGGGTGCGGTTCGGGCGGTCGACGCCGTCGACGCTCGCCACCGCGATCGGCACCGTGCTCGGCGAGCCGTCGTACGCGGCCGCGGCCGGCCGGCTGCGTGCCGAGTTCACCGCGGCGGGAGGAGTCGTCACGGCCGCCCACCACATCGAGAAGCTGCTGCCGTAGGGCCGGGGGGCGTGAGGGACGTGTGGCTCCTGGTTCCTGTTCTCGTCTGCCTGGGCCTCGTCGCGAACGGCATCCGGCTGCGGGGGCGGCTGCGCCGGCTCGACACGGTCGTCGCCTCCGGCCGGCCGGTTGATCCGGCGCACCTTTTCCTGGTCGCCGAGGGCGTCCGGCTGCCCGAGGCGGCGCGGCGCGCGGCGAGCAACCACGCGCGCCGCGAGCGTCTGCTGGTGCTGGACCTGGTGCCGGCCGACCTCACCGTCGAACGTGCCCTCGACGTGGCCCGCATGGTCGACACCCGCACGTACCGGGCGGACCGGTCCGCGCCCGGCCGCGGTGCCTTCCAGGCCATCCTGGTGCACCGGGACCTGCTGGAACGGGCCGGAATCACCCACCTGGACGGGTTCAGCCCGGTCGAGCTGGTCGACATCGCCACCCAGTTGAAGCGCTATGCCCCGACTGCCACCGACCTCGCGGTGGTGCCGGGGCTGCGTGCCGCCCGGGACGATGCCGCGATGCGGGTGCGGGTGCAGCAGCGCGCCTACGCCTGCACCCCGGCCAGCCTCTACATGCCGTTCTCGCCGCACATCGCGACGGCGATCGGGTCGCAGGTCAGCCAGCAGCTGGCCTACGTGGCGATGGCGCTGTTCTGGTTCCAGCCGTTCTTCGTCTGCGCCGGCCGGGTGCCGTTGGCTCCTCGTGACCTGATCCGTAGTCCGATCGTCCGGATCCTCGGCATCTTCCTGCTCGTCATCCACTCGGTGCGCGCGGGTCGCGAGGCCAAGGCTGCCGGCATACCCGCCGACCCGCACAAGGCGGCCCGGCGGCAGCGCCGCGACGAGACCGCCGCCTGGTACCGGGCCCGGGCCCGGCACGTCGGGCGCCTGCGCGAGGTGCCCAGCAGCGAATGCCCGTGGTGCGGTTCCGGGGAACTGACAAACCGCCTGCGTTCACCGGACCTGGCGATGGGCAAACCCGGCAGTTTCCAGCTCGACACCTGCGGGCGGTGCGGGCACACCTTCCTCAACCCGGCGATCACCCCGGACGGGCAGGACTACTACGAGCGGGACTGGCGGGACGGGTTCGCCGCCGAGGCCGCGGAACATGCCCGCGCGCGGGAGGCCGCGGCCGACCGGGCCCGCGCCGAGCTGCTGCGCCCCTACGCCACCCCACGAGCCTGGCTGGACGTCGGCACCGGCTTCGGGCACTTCTGCAACGTCGCCCGTCACTACTGGCCGGCGACCGCCTTCGGTGGGCTCGACATCACCGACTCGGTCGACGAGGCCCGCGCGCGGGGCTGGGTGGACGCTGCCTACCAGGGCGAACTCGTCCAGGTCGCCGACCGGCTCGCCGGGCGCTACGACGTGATCAGCATGTTCGGCTACCTGGAGCGCGCCCGGTATCCGTCCGAGGAGCTCGACGGCGCGGTGAAGGCCCTCGCCCCCGGCGGCCATCTGCTGATCGAGCTTCCGAACCCGTCCTGCCCGGCCGCCCGGCGACTGGGCAGGTACTGGCCGGGCTGGGATGTGCCGCGCCGGCTGCACTTCATCCCCGTCGACAACCTGCTCGCGGCGCTGGAGGACCGTGGCCTGCGGCCCATCGTCGTCGAGTTCGGCGCGGCGCAGCGCCCCGGCGACCTCACCGGGGCACTCGGCCTGCTCATCCAGCAGCTGGCGCCGAAACCCGAGCCGTGGCTCGACACCCACCGCAGCGGGCCCGGCCGGCGCCTGCTGCGGGTGCCGCTGCTGCTCGCCTCCATCAGCCCGCTCGTTCTGGCCGCGCTCGTCGAGAGCCTGAGCCGGGCATGGCTGGCGCGGGGGAACCGCTCCAACACCTACCGAGTGCTTGCCCGCAAGGAAGGCTAGTGCCGTGACTGACACGGCGAACCCTGTCAGTCACGGCACTGGTCCCGGTCCCCGACACCGACCGCTACCACCGGCGCCGGGACGGTCAGCTGCCTGAGCCGGGCCTGTGCGGCTAGTCCTGCGGCTGGCCGCCCGCGAGTGGCAGGTAGATGCGGGAGCCCTGCTCGGCGAACTCCCGGGACTTCTCCGCCAGCCCGGCCTGCACCGCGTCCTCGCTGTCGAGGCCGTGCTCGGCGGCGTACTTGCGGACGTCCTGGGTGATGCGCATGGAGCAGAAGTGCGGGCCGCACATGGAGCAGAAGTGCGCGGTCTTCGCCGGAGCCGCGGGCAGTGTCTCGTCGTGGTACTCCCGGGCGGTCTCCGGGTCGAGGGACAGGTTGAACTGATCGTCCCACCGGAAGTCGAACCGGGCGTCCGACAAGGCGTCATCCCAGGCCTGCGCCCCGGGGTGCCCCTTCGCCAGGTCCGCCGCGTGAGCGGCGATCTTGTAGGCGATGACACCGGCCTTGACGTCCTCCCGGTCCGGCAGGCCAAGGTGTTCCTTGGGGGTGACATAGCACAGCATGGCGGTGCCGTACCAGCCGATCATCGCCGCGCCGATCGCCGAGGTGATGTGGTCGTAGCCCGGCGCGATGTCGGTGGTGAGCGGGCCGAGGGTGTAGAACGGCGCGTCGTGGCACAGCTCGCGCTGCAGGTCCACATTCTCCTTGATCTTGTGCATGGGCACGTGGCCCGGGCCCTCGATCATCACCTGGACGTCGTGCTCCCAGGCGACCGAGGTCAGCTCGCCCAGGGTCGCGAGCTCGGCAAGCTGCGCGGGGTCGTTCGCGTCGGCGATGGAGCCGGGGCGCAACCCGTCACCGAGGGAGAAGCTGACGTCGTAGGCGCGCAGGATCTCGCAGAGCTCGGCGAAGTTCGTGTAGAGGAAGTTCTCCTGGTGGTGCGCGAGGCACCATGCGGCGAGGATCGACCCGCCCCGGGAGACGATGCCGGTCTTGCGCCGTGCGGTCATCGGGACGTACCGGAGCAGCACGCCGGCGTGGACGGTCATGTAGTCCACACCCTGCTCGGCCTGCTCGATGATGGTGTCCCGGTAGACCTCCCAGGTGAGCTCCTCGGCCTTGCCCCCGACCTTCTCCAGCGCCTGGTAGATCGGGACGGTTCCGATCGGCACCGGCGAGTTCCGGATGATCCACTCCCGGGTGGTGTGGATGTTCTTCCCGGTCGACAGGTCCATGACGGTGTCGGCGCCCCACCGGGTGGCCCACACCATCTTCTCGACCTCCTCCTCGATGGAGGAGGCCACGGCCGAGTTGCCGATGTTCGCGTTGATCTTGACCAGGAGGTTGCGCCCGATGGCCATCGGCTCGCACTCCGGGTGGTTCACGTTCGCCGGCAGGACCGCCCGCCCGGACGCGACCTCGTCGCGGACCAGCTCGGGGGCAAGGCCCTCGCGCAGGGCGACGAACTCCATCTCCGGGGTGATCTCGCCGCGTCGTGCGTAGGCGAGCTGGGTGACCGCACGGCCGGCGAGGGCCCGGCGCGGTGCCCGCCCCGAGCCGACGAAGAGGTCATCCGCCGGCGTCTGGGCGGCCTGGCCCGGGCCGCTCTGGCTACCCGTCGCCCGCCTGCCGTCGTCGCCGGGCTGCACCGCCCGGCCGGTGATCTCCTCGGTGTCGCCGCGGGCGGCGATCCAGCCCGACCTCAGCGCAGGGAGACCGCGTCGCACGTCGATCCCGGCACCAGGGTCGGTGTAGGGGCCGGAGGTGTCGTAGAGGACGAGGCTGTCGCCGGTGCTCAGCGCGACCTCGCGCATGGGCACCCGCAGGTCGGGCTGGGACCCCACCAGGTAGGTCTTCCTGCTGCCCGGGAACGGCCGGGCCAGGATTCCGTCCGCTGGCTGGTCTGCCGCCGGGATGTCGGAACGCGCGGGCTGGATGTGACGCACCACCTTTGATCACTCCCTACGCCGGAATTACCCGGACAGGTTCAGGCGGTCGGCGGCACCGGCCGTTGCCCGGCCGCCCTCTCAGCCTCCCAGGGTGGAAGCTCCCGCATCTGCCTCGACGCTACGGCAGGTAGCTGCCCTCCGCCACCCCCTTGGTCACCTTCGCCTGGTTCGTCACGCACCGGTTCGTGCCATTCCCGGCGTGTCTCGCGCCGCTCGTCCTGTTCGTCCGTCTCGCTCGGCGTGGCCGTCGTGGCCGGGCCGGGTGCCGGCTCCGCGGGGCCCGGGTCGGAAGCCCCTGGCCCCGCGGACCCGGCGGGGAGCTGGTTGCCGAGCCCCGCGGTGACGAGCGCCGCGACCTCCTCCGGTGCCTGCCACAGCCGCTCGGTGGGGATGGCCAGCACCAGCCGGCCGGCGGGGCGGGCCTGGTGCGGCCCCGACTGGCCGATGCGCACGAGCAGCCGCCAGGGCCCGTACCAGACGTCCAGCCGGCCGGTCGGCGCGTCGGCGGAGTCCGCCGCCAGTGCCCGGCCCGCGGGCAGGGCGAAGGCGAGCTCGATCTGTCGGTACAGCTGGGCGAGCATCCGCGGGGTACGCCGGGCCGCGTCGTCGAGCGTGTCGCCGATCAGTGTGCGGCGGGTGATCGGGCCCCGCCCGGCCATCGCCCGCCGCATCGAGTCGACGGTGACGAAGCCCTGCCGCAGCGCGTCGACGATCAGGGCGCGGGCCTGCTCGCGCTCCCCGGACCACTCGGCCATGTCGACCACGGAACGCGCCGGGACGGTGCGTGCCGGCAGCCGGGTGCGGTGGATGTCCGCCGCGGACAGCCGGGAGGAGCGGCGGAAGGCGACCCCGGGCATCGGCGCGCACCGGCGCTCCGGCGGGATCAACACGGTCACGACGTCGTCGTCGTGGCCGGTGAGGCCGTCGAGGGCAGCGGCCGTGGCGCCGCCGAGGACCGCGCCCCGGCCACCGGCGAGCAGGGCCGCCCAGGCCTGCTGCAGCCAGGGCTGCCCGCCGACTGCCGTGATGAGGACACCGCGGGCGGGCTGCCGCCAGGTGCCAGCGAGGACTCGGGCCCGGATGTCCGCCCGGGTGAGGCCCGCGATAATCGCGTCATGCTCGCTGATGACACCTGACTGAAGGTCGGCGATCTCCCGCCAGGAGAGTCGGCCGGGGCTGAGGGCCATGGTCAGACGATGGCTGTTGTTTATCCGTTGTGTCCATGATGGATTGCGGTCTGTGGATAACCGGTCTCCGGATGGTGCTGCGGGAGCCTGGTCCAGGCGGTTCCGCCGCTGGTCCCACGTCGTCCGGTGTCGACCGCGCGCCGGCAGGCCCTGGTCGGCCGGATGCTGGTGATGGCCGGCGCGTGCCAGGCCCGTATCGTGTGCGACCGACAGGTTCGGCGATGGTGCGGGCGTGGTGCCACACACCATCGCGGTTGTGCATGTGATGGTGGTAGCCGTAGGGGTTCGTCAGGTGGCCGGCGAGGCGCGGCGTCGGCCTGGAAGTCGGAGGAATGGCGACACACCGAAGGTCCGGGCGGTCCGGGAGCCGCCGCACGAGGGGCGGTCACGAGGGCCGCGTTCCCGTGCGGTCCGTCGCGATCGGTCTGGCCGCGGTGGGCGCGACGCTGACCGTGGGCGTCGCCGGCGCACTGCACGTGACCGGGTCCGCCCAGGAGCCGGAGATGTCCGCGACGGCCGCGCGCAGCCAGTCGCCTCCCGCCACCTCGACGCCGGCCGACGCGCCCGACGCCGAGTCGGCGGCCCGGGCTGCCCGCGGCATCACGGACCCCAAGGAAGAAGGCACGGTCGGGGAGATGGCAGTCGGCGCGATTCCGGGCGTGGGTGATCTGATGATGTCGCGGATCCCCGCGGCGACCCGTCAGGTCATTGTCGTCACGGCGGCGGACGCGTCCGCGACGGTGAACCGTGTGGTCCGCTGGCAGCGGGCGGCCCCGGATGCCCCGTGGACGGCGGTCGGAGCGGAGATCGCGGGCCGCAACGGCGCCAACGGGTGGACGCACGACCACGTCGAGGGCGACCGGCGCAGCCCCGTCGGGGTGTTCAGCCTCACCGCCGCCGGGGGCCGGTACGCCGACCCGGGCACCGCTCTGCCGTACGAGTTCCGCCCGTCCTTCTACCAGGCCGGCGGCCACGCCGGAGACCCGATGGCCGAGGCCTTCAACTACGTGGTGGCGATCGACTACAACCGCCTGCCCGGCCACCCGCCGTCGGACCCGACCCGCCCGCTCGGGGCGGGTGCCGGCGGCGACATCTGGCTGCACGTCGACCACAACACGCCCACCAGAGGCTGCATCAGTCTTCCCCAGGCCTCGATGGAGGCAGTGCTGCACTGGCTGACGCCGAGCAGCCAGCCAATGATCATCATGGGAGATCGGGCGAGCATCGAGGCCACCGCCGGCTGAGCCGGGCGCCTGCCGGACCGGCGGGCCTCCTCCGCGGGCCCGGGCCGGAGCTGGCCGGGCCCGCCGCCGGCCGCGGCCCGGCTCCGGCCGGCCTTCCCTAGCCCTCCGCCTTCTTCTCCGCGTGGCCGCCGAACTGCTTGCGCATGGCCGAGAGCAGCTTGTCCGCGAACAGCGACTCACCGCGGGAGCTGAACCGCTCGTAGAGCGACGCGGTCAGCACGTGCGCGGGGACACCCTCCTCGACGGCGGCCAGCACCGTCCAGCGGCCCTCGCCGGAGTCGGAGACCCGGCCGCCGAACCCGGCCAGCTCCGGGTCCTCCACCAGTGCGGTCGCGGTCAGCTCGAGCAGCCAGGAGCTGACTACGCTCCCGCGCCGCCAGACCTCGGCGATGGCCGGGATGTCGAAGTCGTACTGGTAGTACTCCGGATGGGCCAGCGGGGTGGTCTCGGCGTCGTGACCGGCCGCCTGCGCCCGGCCGATGTCGGCCTTGTCGAGAATGGCCAGGCCCTCGGCGAACGCCGCCATCATGCCGTACTCGATGCCGTTGTGGACCATCTTGACGAAGTGGCCGGCGCCGTTGGGCCCGCAGTACAGGTAGCCCTTCTCGGCCTGGGTGATCTCACCGGTACGGCCGGGAGTGCGCGGGGCGGTGCCCACCCCGGGGGCGATGGTCTCGAACAGGGGCTCGAGGCGGGCGACGGTCTCGGGTTCGCCGCCGATCATCAGGCAGTACCCGCGGTCCAGGCCGAACACCCCGCCGGAGGTGCCGACGTCGACGTAGTGGACGCCGCGCTCGGCGAGCTTCGCGGCCCGGTCGACGTCGTCGCGGTAGTAGGAGTTGCCACCGTCGATGATGATGTCGCCGGCCTCGAAGTGTTCCGCGAGTTCGAAGACGGTCTGCCCGGTGATGCCCGCGGGGACCATGACCCAGGCCGCCCGCGGGGTGCGCAGAGCCGCGGTGAACTCGGCCAGGGTGTGGGTGCCCACCGCGCCCTCGCCGGCAAGGGCCTTCACCGCCTCGGAGTTCACGTCATAGACCACACATTCGTGCCCGTCGCGCATAAGCCGGCGAACGAGGTTCGCGCCCATCCGGCCGAGTCCGATCATTCCGAGTTGCATCTGAACTCCCGGTGGTCCTGCACGGACCGGTCGAAGGTGAGGTCCTCGTGTTCCATCCTGCCGTCCGTACCGGGACTCGACAGCGCGGCCTGGGTCACGGACCGGGCACACACCGAGGGCCTGGGCGCCCGGGTGCGCAGCGCCGGACCTGACGGCCCGGCGTGAGAGGGTGGCTCGCGGTGTTGGTGCCAGTGCGGAGGGGCGTACCCATGAGCAGGTTGGACGGGCCCGGCGCCGCTGGGTCGTCGGGCACCCGGAGCGAGGCCGGCGCGCCGGGCCAGGTCGACGTCGTCGTGATCGGTGCCGGTCCCGCAGGTGAGGTGCTCGCGGGCCGCTGCGCGGACGCCGGCCTGACGGTCGCCGTCGTCGAACGCGAGCGGGTCGGCGGCGAGTGCTCCTTCTGGGGGTGTATTCCCAGCAAGACCCTGATCCGGCCGGGTGAGCTCCTCGCGGCGGCCCGGGTCACGCCCGGGGCGGCCGCGGCCGTGACCGGTCGTGTCGACGCGGCCGGTGCGTTCGCCCGCCGTGACGAGATGGTCGGCGACTACTCCGACGAGGGCCAGGTCCCCTGGCTGCGTGACAAGGGCATCCAGCTTGTGCGCGGGGTGGGCCGGCTCGTGGGTGAGCGCCGGGTCGCGGTGCGCGGGCCGGGCGGCGCGGAGCGCGCGCTTGTCGCTGCCCGCGCGGTCGTGCTCGCCACGGGCACCCGGGCGACACTGCCGCCGATCCCCGGCCTGGCCGAGGCCGAGGCCTGGGACAACCGGGCCGCGACCGGCGCGCGGGCGGTGCCTCGCCGGCTCGCGGTGCTGGGCGGCGGTGCCGTCGGCGCCGAGCTCGCGCAGGCGTTCCGGCGGCTCGGCAGCGAGGAGGTGACCGTCATCGAGGGTGGGCCGCGGCTGCTGGCGAGGGAGGAGCCGTTCGCCGGGGACGAGGTGCGCGCCGCCTTCGAGGCGGAGGGCATCACCGTCCTCACCGGCCGCCGCGCGGTGTCCGTCCAGCGGGAGGGCGCACCGCACGGCGGTGGCGCGCCCGGGCCCGGGAGTACGCCCTGGGCCGAGCCCGGCAGCCGACCCGCGCAGGCGGCTGGTGGTCCATCCCGTGGTCCTGTCGTGCTGGGCCTCGACGAGGCCGGCAGCCTCGACCGGATCGTCGCCGACGAGCTGCTCGTCGCCGTCGGCCGGACGGCGGCCTCGGCCGATCTGGGCCTGTCCGCGGTCGGGCTGCCCGACCATGGTTTCGTCGAGGTCGACACCCGGATGCGGGTGACCGGAGTGGCCGGTGACTGGCTCTACGCGGTGGGAGACCTCAACGGCCGGGCCCTGCTGACGCATGTCGCCAAGTACCAGGCCCGGGTGGCTGCCGACGTGATCAGTGGCCGGTCCGACCCGGCGGGCAGGCCGGCCACTGATCGTGTCGATCCCGGCGCGGTCCCCCGGGTGACCTTCACCGACCCACAGGTGAGCGCGGTCGGCCGGACCGAGCGGGCTGCCCGCGAGGCGGGCCTCGACGTCCGGGCCGTGGCCGTGTCGACCGCATCGGTCGCCGGGTCCTCCGTGCGCGGCACCGACGCTGTGGGCACCTCCCAGATCGTGGTCGACGTCGCCCGGCGGGTGCTGGTCGGCGCGACCTTCGTCGGCCACGACACCCAGGAGATGGTGCACGCCGCGGCCATCGCCATCACCGGTGCCGTCCCACTGGAGGACCTGTGGCACGCGGTGCCGTCCTTTCCCACGGTGAGCGAGGTGTGGCTGCGTCTTCTCGAGGCCTACGGGCTCTGAGTCGATTCTCCGGTCCTGAAATCGTCAGTCATCAGGTGAAGACCGAGACACCACCGGGGCCGACGAGCAAACCGATGACAATGAGCGCGATGCCATACAGAATTGCGCCCCGGACCAGCGAGACAATGCCCCCGACCACGAGCACGACGGCGATCAGCCACAGGATGAGTTCCATGGTCATCTCGTTCCTCCTGGCCGGTCGACAAAACCTCGCGGCGCTGTGGGATTCCGCGCGGCCCGGACCGGTCAGGCAGGGTCAGGCAGGTGTGGCGGCTCCGCGGTTCTCCTGCACCAGCGGCCGGACGTCGGGAACATCCAGCCGCGCGGCATCCGCGGCCCGGTCGTCGGGCTGCCGCTGGGACTCGATCTCCGCGGCCACCCGCGCCCGGTAGTGGTCGGTCTCCCGGGCCACCGCCTCGGAGTTCCAGCCGAGGACCGGGGCGATCAGCTCGGCGACGTGGGGCGCCGCCGTCAGCCCCCGGTCGGCGGTCTCCATCGAGATGCGGGTCCGCCGGGTGAGGACGTCCTCCAGGTGCAGCGCCCCTTCGTGCGAGACCGCGTACACCGCCTCGACAGCCAGGTAGGCGGCCGCTCCCGGCAGCGGTCGCCCGAGTTCGGGGCGGGCCGCGACGAGATCCAGCACCTCCTCCACCAGCGTGCCGTACCGGCGCAGCAGGTGTTCGACCCGGGCGACGTGCAGCCCGGACGTCCGCGCGAGGCGCTCGCGGGCGTTCCACAGCGCCGGGTAGCCGTCCGCGCCGAGAAGCGGCACCCGCTCGGTGCAGGACGGTGCGACCGCCCCGCTCATGCCCTCCGTCGCGGCATCCACGGCATCGGCCGCCATCACCCGGTAGGTCGTGTACTTGCCGCCGGCGACCATCGTCAGGCCCGGGACCGGCCGGACCACCGCGTGCTCGCGGGACAGCTGAGAGGTTTCGTCCGACTCGCCGGCGAGCAGCGGCCGCAGGCCCGCGTAGACGCCGACGATGTCCTCGGTCGTCAGCGGCGTGCGCAGCACCTTGTTGACGGTGTCGAGCAGGTAGTCGATGTCCGTGCTGGTGGCGGCGGGGTGGGCGAGGTCGAGGTTCCACTCGGTGTCGGTGGTGCCGATGATCCAGTGGCTGCCCCAGGGGATCACGAACAGGACACTCTTCTCGGTGCGCAGGATGAGCCCGGTGGAGCCGTGCACCCGGTCGCGCGGCACCACGATGTGCACGCCCTTCGACGCCCGCACCGACAGCCGCCCACGCCCCCCGACCATGGCCTGGATGTCGTCCGTCCACACCCCGGCCGCGTTGATCGTCTGGGCGGCGCGAACCTCGAGGTCGACACCGTTCTCCAGGTCGCGGACCCGGACGCCGGCGACCCGGTCGCCCTCCCGGACGAGCCCTGTCACCTGGGCGCTGGTGGCGATCAGGGCGCCGTACCGGGCGGCGGTGCGGGCCACGAACATGGTGTGCCGCGCATCGTCGACCTGACCGTCCCAGTACTGGATGGCGCCGACGAGTGCGTCCGGCCGCAGCGACGGGAACTCGCGCAGCGCCGCCTTGCGGGTGAGATGGCGGTGAAGCGGAACACCCCCGTTCCGGGGGGCGCCGTCCCCACCCGGCCTGGGCGCGATGCGCCCGAGGCCCTGCCCCAGCGTGTCGTACAGCAGGACGCCGCTGCCGATGTAGGCGCGCTCCCAGCCGTGATGGGTCAGCGGAAGCAGGAACGGGATGGCACTGACCAGGTGCGGCGCGAGGGTCTCCAGGAGCAGCGAGCGCTCGCGCAGCGCCTCGCGGACCAGCGTGCCGTTGAGCTGCTCCAGATAGCGCAGGCCGCCGTGGATCAGCTTGCTCGACCGGCTGGACGTACCGGCCGCGAGGTCACGCGCCTCCAGCAGGGCGACGGACAGGCCCCGGGTCGCCGCGTCCAGCGCCACGCCGGCGCCGGTGACTCCGCCGCCGATCACGACGACGTCCACGGGCTCGGCGCGCATCCGCCGCAGCGCGGCAGCCCGGCTGGCCGGATCGAGGCGTGCGGTACCGGTCATCGCGTGTGCATCCCCCTTCGACCGTGTGCGGTTCTGCGGTCCCGCTGTTCTGCGGTCGGTGGCGGGCCCGTGCTGCCGGACCCGCCACCCATCGTGCCGGCAGTTGGTTCCCGCCGCTCACGGTGAGATGAACGGTGGGTGGATATCGGGCGCCGACCGGGTGGGGTCTGCTGGCGCCGCGGGTGCGTCAGGGTCCATGATGCCCAGCGCACCCGCATCCGACATGTCCGACACGTCGGATGCGACGCGCGTGTCGGCTGCGGCCTGCCCCGAGCCGCGGTTCGCCGCACGTTCCGTGGGTGTCCCTCATGTCATCCGTCACGGCATGTCTTTCGGTGGCCGGGCAGGAACGGCCGCCGGAATGCGGGCTGGCTACGGGTCGCGCCGGAACCGGTGGAATTCGTGCCACTCATTGTCTCGGTCCGCAGGTGGCGTCGCGGCAGGCGGCATGAGGAACACGGATAGGGCATGCTTGTGCGCGAATCGATCCGATCTCGACGTGCTCCGTCGCACCCTGTCGGCGCGGCCCGGTACGACCTGACCCGGAGGAAGAAACGACATGGACCTGACGTTCTCTGCCGCGGAGGAAGCCTTCCGCGCGGATCTCCGGGGCTGGCTGGCCGACAACCTCCCCAGCGCCTGGCGCGAGCCCGGCTTCTGGGCCACCGTGCCCGACGCCGAGGCCTTCGAGCTGCGCCGCGAGTGGGAGCGGCGGAAGTTCGACGCCGGGTTCGCCGGCATCGACTGGCCGACCGAGTTCGGTGGCCGCGGCGGCACCCCCGGCATGAAGGCGATCTACGACGAGGAGATGGCGCACGCCCGGGCGCCGTCGACCGTGAACTCGCTGGGGCTGGCGTTTCTGGCGCCGACCATCATGGCGATCGGCTCCGAGGAACAGAAGCGCGAGATCATCCGCCCGCTGCTGCGCTGCGACGTCATCTGGTGCCAGGGCTTCTCCGAGCCGGACGCCGGCTCCGACCTCGCGGCCCTGCGGGCATCGGGTGTCGCCGACGGTGAGGACATCGTCGTCAACGGGCAGAAGGTCTGGACGACGAACGCCATCCATGCCGACCGGATCTTCGCCCTGGTGCGCACCGAGCCGGGCAGCCAGCGCCACCGCGGCATCTCGATGCTGCTCATCGACATGCACCAGGACGGGGTCGAGGCCCGGCCGCTGCGGCAGATGAGCGGGGCCACCGAGTTCGGCGAGGTGTTCTTCACCAACGCGCGGGTCCCCGCCACCGAGTGCCTGGGCGGCCTGGGTAACGGGTGGGCCACCGCGATGCTGCTGCTCTCCTTCGAGCGCGGAGCCTCCGGCATCCTGCAGTACACGTCGTTCCGCCGGGCCTACGACGAGATCGTCCGCGCGGCCCGGGTGCTGGGGCGTGACCAGGAGCCGGTGCTGCGCCAGGAGCTCGCCCAGCGTCTGGTGGAGCTGGAGTGCCTGCGCTACCACGCGATGCACGTCCTGACCCGGGTGGAGCAGGGCGCCGATCTCGGCTCCGAGTCGTCGATGACCAAGCTGCAGTGGTCCGAGACATACCAGGATCTCTTCGAGACCTTCGACAACCTGCTCGGCTCCGACATCGCGATCGGGTCGCCCGTTGCCGGCCTCGACCTGACCGCCCTGCAGGCCGAGGGGTTCTGGAGCAGGTCCGTCACGATCTGGGGCGGGTCGTCCCAGGTGCAGCGCAACATCGTCGCCGAGCGTGTGCTCGGCCTGCCTCGCTGAGCCCTGAAGGGACGACTGACGTGTTCTTCGCGCTGACTGACGAACAGCGGGCCCTGGGCGACACCGTCCGGGACTTTCTCGCCGACCGCTTCGATCTGACCGCCGTGCGCGCGGTGTTCGAGGACGCCGCCGGCGACGGCCACCCGACAGAGCTGTGGAAGGCGGTGGGCGAGCAGGGCTGGCTGGCCGTCTGCGTCCCCGAGGAGTACGACGGGCTGGGGCTCGGCATCCTCGACGCGCATGTGGTGGCCAGGGCGCTCGGCGCCGGGGTGGTTCCCGGCCCGTGGCTGTCGACCGTGCTGGCCGGCGAGGCGGTCCGGCTCGCCGGATCGGAGGCGCAGCGCGCCGAGCTGCTGCCCCGCATCGCCGCCGGCGACCTGGCCGCGACGGTGGCGCTGCGTGGCGCCGGCCGTGGGTGGGGTGCCGACGGCGTCACGGTGAGCGCCGCCCCGGTCGCGGGGGAGCCCGCGGGGGAGGCGGGCAGTGCGGTGGGCGCGCTCACCGGCGCTGCCTCGCCCGTCGAGTACCTCGCCGTCGCCGGCCTGGTCGTCGTCGCCGCCACCGAGCCCGGCACGGCGGCAGGGGCTGCCGAGACCGGGGCCGGGAGCGCGGCCGGCTCGGCTGGCATCGGCCTGTACCTGGTCGACCCCCAGGCAGCGGGAGTGACCGTCGAGCCGCTCACCAGCTACGACGGAACGACCAGACTCGCCGCGCTGAAGCTGGAGGGCGCGCACGCCCGCCGGCTGCCCGGCTCGTCGGCTGCTGTCCTCGAGGACCTTGTCCGCCGCGGCGCGGTGCTCACGTCGGCCGACCTGGCCGGCATCGCCCGGGAGGCCCTCACCCGGACCGTGCGTTACGACCAGGAACGGATCCAGTTCGGGCGCCCGGTGGGCTCCTTCCAGGCACTCAAGCACCACCTCGCGGACCTGCACGTCGCGGTGACGATGGCCGAGCACGCGGCCATGTACGCCGCGTACGCGATCGACGCCGAGCTCGACGACCTGCTGCTGGCGGTCGCCGTGGCGAAGGCCAAGGCGAGCCAGGCCGCCCGGGACGCGACCGCCGCGATGATCCAGTACCACGGTGGGATCGGCTACACCTGGGAGCACGAGACACACTTCTTCTACAAGCGGGCGCGCCGGCTGTACGGGGCCTTCGGTGACCCGCCGTCGCACCTGGAACGTGTCGCGGCCCTCACCATCGACACGGTGGCTGCCCCCGACTCGGCGGCAGCCGCGGTCTGACGGCCGCCGCGGCCCGGCAGCCGCCGCGGCCCGACCACCGCCGCGGTGCGCGCACGGGCTGAAGCGGGGGCGGGCCCGGCTCAGCCCGTGCGCACGGCGTGGTGCGTCAGGGCGCTGCGGGCCGCGTCCAGGGCGGCTGCGCGATCGGCGGGCACGAGCCCGACCCGGGTCCGTCGGTCGAGCAGGTCATCCACGTCGAGCGCGCCCTCGTGGAGCACGCCGAACACCAGCTCGGCTCCGGTGACGTCGACGCCGGCGGCGACCGGGGCGAGCAGCCGCGGATCATCCCGGGCGAGGTCCAGCACCGCGGGGGCCTCGGTGCCGTAGCGCGCCACCAGCCGGCGCGGCGCCGGAATGCTGGCGAGCGCGCGGCGCGGTGCGGCACCGACCAGCGGCAGCCGGCTGGTCCGGCAGGGGCCGGCGTCCAGGTTGGCCTGCGCGACAGCGGCGTCGACCGCGTCCTCGGCCATCCGCCGGTAGGTCGTCAGCTTGCCGCCGACCACGGTGATCACCCGGTTGGCGCCGGTGTGGACGGTGTGTCGCCGGGACAGGTCCGCGGTGCGCCCACCCGGTCCGTCCAGCAGCGGCCGCAGGCCCGCGAACGACCCCAGCACGTCAGCCCGGTCGAGCGGGGTGGCCAACACCCCGGAGACGACGTTGAGCAGGTGGGTGATCTCCCCGTGGTCCGGCACGGGAAGGTCGACGACCTCGTCCGTCGACACGTCGGTCAGGCCGACGTACACCCGGCCGTCACCCTGCGGCAGGACGAGCGCGTACCGGTTGCGTTCGCCGGGGATCGGCACCGACAGCGCCGTCGGTGTGCCGCCGAAGGCAGCCGCGGGCAGCACCAGGTGGGTTCCCCGGCTGGGCCGCAGGCGGATCTCCGGGGCGAGCACCGGCGCCCAGACGCCGGTCGCGTTGATCACCGTGCGGGCCCGCAGCCGGCACGGCTGCCCGGTGAGCGTGTCGAGTGCCTCGACCTCGACGGGCCCGGGCCCGGCTCCGGCCCTCATGGCGGCCGTGGGCCCGGTTCCGTTCGCCCCCCCCGGCACGAGGTTCTGGACCGCGGAGTCCTGGACCGCGAGGACCTGCACGCGGGTGAGGATCCGGGCGCCGAACGCGGCCGCGGTGCGCGCGATCGCCACGACGAGGCGGGCGTCGTCGACGAGCTGGCCGTCCCAGTACAGCAGGCCGCCCCGCAGCCCCTCCTCGCGCAGGCCGGGGACCATCCCCAATGTCTCGACCACCGACAGACGGCGCGGCGGGGGCAGCACCGAACTCGGGGTCCGGACCCCGCGCCTCAGCAGGTCCGCGAACCCCAGGCCGACGCGGGCGAGCAGCGCCGCGCCGACGGGGACGTCCCGGGTGAGCGGCAGCACCATCGGCAGCGGATGCACCAGGTGCCCGGCCGTGCGGCGAATCAGGATCTCGCGTTCGGCCGCGCTCTCCCGAGCGAGGCGGACGTCCCCGGAGGCGAGGTAGCGCAGCCCGCCGTGGACCAGCTTCGAGCTCCACCTGCTCGTGCCGAACGCGAGATCGCGCGCCTCGACCAGCGCGACGGACAGCCCGCGGGAGGCGGCGTCGAGCGCGACCCCGGCGCCGGTGACCCCGCCGCCGACGACCAGCAGATCCACCACCGTTCCGCCGGCGAGCTCGGCGAGTTCGCGGGCGCGGCGGTCCGCGGTGAGCGACGAGCGTGCGAGCGGGCTGGCCAGGTCGGTCATGACGGACCTCCAGGGTGCTCGGTCGGCCGGTGCTCGGTCGGCCGGGTCCGGAATGCCGGCCGGGTCCGGGATGACGGTGCCCCCCGCGTGGGCGACGGAGCCTCGAGTGGCGGAGATCCGGACAGGGGATCGTGGGACGGGGCCAGGTAGCCGTCCACCATCAGGTACAACTCGCGTGCCAGCGCGTCCCGGGTGGCCTCGTCACCCATCGCGCCCGCGGAGAGAACGTACGACTGCGCCGCCAGCAGCACCATCCGTGCCTGCGCGTCCGGATCACCGGTGCGGACGGCGCCAGTGGCCTGGGCCGCGGCGAGCCGGTCGCGCAGGAGGTCCAGGACCAGCAGCTGGGTCGTGCCGAGCCGTTCCAGGACGTAGGGGACCAGCAGCTCCCCGTCCGTCTCGGTGATGCGCGCGAAGAGCGGGTGCTCTCGGAACGCCCGCGCGGCCGCGATCAGCGAACCCACCAGCTCGGCCCGCTCCGCGCCGGGCGGGTCCGCGCCGGGCGTGTCCGGGTCGACCCCCGTCTCCGCCTCGGCGGGCAGCCAGGCGCCGGGGGCTCCGGGCGGGGCGGTGGCCGTGATGATTCGCCCCCACTCGCGTGTCATCACGTCCCGGACGAGGGAACGCAGGTCGGGCCAGCGGCGGTAGAGGGTCATCCGGCTGACGCCGGCGCGGCGCGCGACGTCGGTGAAGGTCGTCCGGCGGACGCCGACGCTCATCAGCAGCGCGGCGGCGGCGTCGAGGACGACCTCGTCCGCGACGGCGACCGGCGCGGGACGGGAGCGGGTCTGTCCGGTCATCGCCCTGGTCCTCCCGGCTCCACGACGCCGTGCCGGCCGTTGGCGGCCAGTGGGGGAGTGCCCGGCGCGTAGTCGTGTGACACTGTGACTTGAGTTGTCACACTGTATCGATCGGTCCGTCAAGCCGGGGAGCTGCCATGACGTCCGAGTCGGGTCATCTCGCTGTGCAGCCGGCCGCGGACCCGGTCTGGTGGGGCTGGGGGGCGGCGGAGCGGCACCGGCCGTTGCCGGGCGCCGTCCGGGACCTGCTCGGCCAGCTCGGCATCCCGTCCCGGCCGAGCCCGCCGGTCGCCCTCGCGGACGTCTCCCTGCCCCTGGTGCGCCTGCCGGCGGACGTGCGCGGCGAGCTGTGCGCCGCCGTGGGCGCCGAACACGTGCTGGCCGACCGCGAGACGCGGGTGCGGCACTGCCGAGGCCGGTCCACCGTCGACCTGCTCCGCCTGCGCGCCGGCGACGCCGCTGCCGCCCCGGACGCCGTCGTCGTCCCCGCGGACCACGACGAGGTCCTGGCGGTGCTGCGGATCTGCTCCCGGCATCGCGTCGTCGTGGTCCCGTTCGGCGGCGGGACGTCGGTGGTCGGCGGCCTGGCGCCGCCCGGCCTGCCCTCGTCGACCTGGGCCGGCGTCATCGCGCTCGACCTGCGCCGCCTGGACCGGTTGGTGGCCGTCGACACCGTCTCCGGGACGGCGGTGCTGGGCGCGGGGCTGCGCGGGCCCGCCGTCGAGGCCCTGCTCGCCGGGCACGGGCTCACCCTCGGCCACCTGCCGCAGTCGTGGGAGTACGCCACCGTCGGCGGGTTCGCCGCGACCCGGTCCAGTGGCCAGGCCTCGGCTGGATACGGCCGGTTCGATCAGCTCGTCACCGGGCTGCGGCTGGCCACGCCGGTCGGCACCTGGCAGCCGGGGAGGGCCCCGGCCTCGGCCGCCGGCCCGGATCTGCGCCAGCTGGCACTGGGCTCCGAAGGCGCCTTCGGGGTGATCACCGAGGTGACGGTGCGGGTACGGCCGGCGCCGCCGCGGCGGACCTACACCGGTTGGCGGGTGGCGGACCTGACGACCGGCCTCGAGCTGATCCGCGCACTGGCTCAGCGGGACCTGCTGCCCACGGTGTGCCGGCTCTCCGACGAGATGGAGACGGCGGCCGGCCTCGCCAACGCGGTCACCGCGGGTACCGGCGTCACGGCCGGCGGGTGCTACCTGCTGACCGGCTTCGAGGGGGATGAGGAGGCGGTGGCCCGGGGCGCGGCCGCTGTCGAGGCCGTCATCGCCGCCGGCGGTGGCCAGCCCCTCGGGGAGCAGGTCGGCCAGGACTGGCTCGCGGGCCGCTTCCACGCGCCCTACCTGCGCGACGCCCTCCTCGACGAGGGGATCCTCGCGGAGACCCTGGAGACGGCGGCCTACTGGGCGGATCTCCCCGACCTGTACGCGGCGGTGCGCGCCGCGGTCGCGGGCGCCCTCGAGGCGGACGGGTCACCCGCGGTCGTGCTGTGCCACATCTCGCACGTCTACCCGGCGGGAGCCTCGCTGTACTTCACGGTCGTCTGCGCGCAGGGCCCCGACCCGATGGCCCGCTGGGGCCGCGCGAAGCAGGCCGCCGGAGACGCGATCATGAAGCGCGGCGGCACGATCACCCATCACCACGCGGTCGGGACGGATCACCGCCCCTGGATCGCCGCCGAGATCGGGGAGGTCGGCGTCGCGGTCCTCCAGGCGGTGAAGGCCGTGCTGGACCCGGCGGGTGTGCTCAACCCGGGTGTCCTGGTGCCGGTGACAGGCCCGGTCTCTCCGACAGGCCCGGTCTCGCCGCCGGGCGGGTGACGGGGATGCCCGCCTGAGGTGTGACCATCTGGATGCGGTGGGTATTCGTTGTGGGTGAGAACATTCGCTGCCGTCATCGTCGCGCTTCTGCTGATCTCCGCAGTGATCTCCGTCGTGCTGGTGGCACTCGCGGTGGCCTACCGCTCGGCCGCGCCCACCCGGGCCGCGAACGCGGCGGCGGTGCGGCTGGCCGCCGGGGGTGCCGCGGCTGCCGGTGGCGCGGTCCCGAGCGGTGCCGCCGGCGGGCCGGGAGCCGGGCGGGCGGTCGTTGGTGGCCGCCCGGTCGATCGCCGGGCCCGCCGCCGCCCGGGCCGCCGCTCGTTGCTGACCCGCGGCCTGCGCACCGGCCGGGCCTCCAGCCGTGTCCTGCGTGGCCGTGGCCGTGGCCAGAAGGCTGGTGCCCATCGTCGGACGTCCGAATCGACGGCAGCCGGCCGCCGGTAGGGCGATCGATCCACCGTCCGGGCCGCCGGGGACGGGGCGCGCCCGGACGGGAACTGAGCGCAGGTATCCAGGCGCGATCGCGCGTATCCGGGCCATATCGGCGCGGCGGCAGCGCCCGCGCGTCAGGATGGGGCGCATGGACAACGGCGCGGCCACGAAACACGCCGCGGGCGCCAGGACCCCCGCCGCAGGTGCCGGGACCCCCGCGGTTCCGGCGGGTGGGGCCGTGGGGCCTTCCAGCCGTGGCCTGGTGGTGGTCGGTCCCGGCGCCGCCTTCGGGACGGCGCTGCTGCGCCGGTTCGCCGCCGAAGGGTTCCGGCTGGGAGTGATCTCTCGGTCGGCCGAGACCGTGGCCCGGGTGACCGGCGAGCTCGCGGCTGCCGACCATCCGGTCGCCGGGGCCGTCGCCGACGTCACCGACCAGGCGGCGTTCACCGCCGCCTCCGGGCGGGTGGCCGCCGAGATCGGCGGGCTCACCGTGCTCGTCTACAACGCCAAACTGAGCATCCGGGGCACGGCCTTCTCGGTGCGCGCCGAGTCGATGAACCAGACGCTGGCGGTGAACGTGACCGGGGCGCTGACAGCGGTGCAGATCGCGGCGCCGCTGCTGGCCGAACGGCCGGGCGCGACCATCCTGCTGACCGTCGCAGGTCCGCGCAGTGAGCCGGCGGCCGGCCGGTTCGCGCTCGCTGTCGGGAAGGCGGGTGCGGCAGCGATGGGGGAGGCGATGGCGCCGCTGCTGGCGGCGCAGGGCGTCCGACTGCGCACCGTGGTGCTGGACGGCCGGGTCGGCGCCGCCGGGCCGCTGCGGACCGACGAGGTGGCCGACCACTTCTGGCAGGCGTTCGCCGCCCCGGGCGGGACGGCCTTCCGGTTGGCGCCCGAGCCGCGGCGGGCGGGGGCGCGCGGCGCCGCGCAGCTGCCGCTCGAGGTGTGACGTTGCGAGTAGGCGCAGAGGAGTAGGTGCAGGGGAGGAGAGGAAGGGGCAGGGGAGGAAGGGCATGGCGGCTGACACTTCTACACATATGCAGCTACTACAGATACGTCAGATATGAGAA
>NZ_JBFLUG010000073.1:0-38445 GCF_041008525.1 Parafrankia sp. FMc2
CGCCCAAGGCAAGACCCACCGCGACGTCCGACGTTCCCTCAAACGCGCCCTCGCTCGACGCCTCTACCGCCGCATCGAAGCAGCGACCCGCACCACCGAGCTCTCAGCCAGCTCTTGACAGACATAGGAGCGTCCAACGGGCTTCTACGCCAGAATTTCCCGAAGTGCACCGATCTGTCCTTGCATTCCAGGACGAGCTCGATGAAGTAGCCGCACAGCTGAACGGTAGGCCACGACAGACGTTGGACTGGGCAACACCCGCCGAAGTCCTCAATGATTTGCTAGCAAAACATTCGTCGCCATGACCGCCTGATTCTGCCCTTCTTAGCCTTCTTAGGCAGGTCTCGTCGTACTCGACGCCGCCAGAACCTGGCGACGCATAGTCGATCATACCTCGGGCTCGAACCATGCCACACACCTCGGATATACACCTGGTGGCGGCCTGTGCAAAAGACAAGGTTTGCAGCACCGCCACCGACATCCATTGGCGCCGATTGAAAGGATTGCTATGAGCGGTCGCTGTTTACGAACGGGTTCACGTCTAACTATCATGCGAAGGTGGGTGGCTTTAGCCGTATCTTTTCTGACGCTTATCATCACCGTCGCCACGACAACCGCAACCCCTGCGGTGGCCCGGGACGGGTACGACCTCACTGAGATAACAGTGGCGAGCCCAATCAGCCAGCCATGTAACGTCGAGACCGCGCCAGACGGGTCTCTCTGGTACGTCGAGATGGCGACGAGACGACTCGGCCGGATCGATCTGGTGACTGGCCATATACAAAAGTTCGATCTTCCGCCGGCGACAATCATTCCCGTCCTGAACCTGCCCGTTCCGCTGCCGGGCGTCTTCCCGATCGGCCCCTGCGACATGGCCGTCGGCAGCGACGGAAACCTCTGGTTCAACGATCCGGAGCGAAACACCATCGGATACATTTCGATGACGGCTCCGTATGGGATCCATGAAATCACGTTGCCGACACTGGCATCGGTTCCCATGAGCCTCGCCACAGGCGCCGATGGCAACATCTACGTCACTCAGACGGCATCGAATCAGATCGCTAAGATCGATATACAGACGCACGTTGTCACCGAGTACAACGTGCCGACTCCTCTCTCCGGTATCATCGGTGGTACTGCCGGCCAGGACGGCGCTCACTGGTTCGTCGAGATCATCGGGAACAAGCTCCTGCGATTCGACTACGCTACGCAGGAAATAACGGAGTACAACGTTCCAACACCGGCCGCCTTGCCATTCGTGATTCGTTCCTACGACGGTCAGATCTGGTTCTCTGAAAGTGGCGCGAATGCGATCGCCCACTTCGACCCGACCACGGAGACCTTCACCGAAGCCGTGATTCCGACCCCTGCATCGGTACCGATCGGCGTTACCAGGGGTGTTGACGGTTATATCTACACCGACGAGAGTGTGGGCAACAAGTTCGCACGGATCGATCCGGCGACCATGACCGTCGTCGGCGAGTACCCTCTACTCACACCGGCAACGTGGAACGACGAGATCAAGACCGGCTCAGACGGCGCGCTCTATTCCCCGGAGTTCACGGCAGGAAAGATCGCGCGTCTCTGGCTTCCGAGCTTTGGTACTGACCCCGGCTTCCCCCAGAACGGGGGTACGGTCACCGGGGCGACAAATCTGTTCCAGGACACGCTAGCCATACTCCGACTCGGCGGCTGACCACATCACCACGATGCTGGGGTCGATCGTCGCTGACGATCGACCCCAGCATCCGTTCAGCTCGGAAAGGCTCAATGTGCGACTTTCGTGTCGTACGACCGGCGTGGACATGTCCCGTTTCCCGACCGCTGGCCACCTGGCCTCGTGGGCGCGCTTCGCCCGCCGCCGCGGGAAGAAGAAAGCGATCGTCGCGGTCGGCCGGTCCATCCTGACAACTGTTCTGCGCTTCGCCGGCCTGCTGGTCGCGGAGCGTCAGCGTCGTGGCGCCCGTAGCGGTACCCGTACACTGTCGGCGCTGGAACAGGCCGTGATGGTCTTGCGCTGGTTCTGTGACGACCCCAAGGCCAGACAGCTGTTCACCGATCATGGGGTCAGCCGGTCGGTGGGCTACGGTCATCGAGACCGACCGGCTGCGTATACCCGGCCCGACCGAAGACGTGGACCTGTGGTGGTCCGGCAAGATCTCCAACCACGGCGGCAACATCCAGGTGCTGTCGGCCCCGACGACGGCTGGCCGCTGTGGGTCTCGGACGTGCGGCCCGGCCGCCTGACACCCAACACGCCATTGCTGTTACGCCATGTGACGACGCGTTACCGGGAAAGGCTCAATCATCACCCAGCGCCGAGATGCTGGGTGGGCGCTAGCCTGCCCACATCCGGATTGATTTTCGGATCAGAGTCCGATCCCGGCGGCAACCACATCGCGGGCGTCGGAGACCTGACGTTCCTGCTGGCGAAGATACTGCGCGTCGGCGAACGCGACCGAGATCGGGTACTCCCGCATGTATCCGTACCCGCCGTGCAGCTGCAGGCCACGGTCGACCGCCTCGTCGTGGGCCTGCGCCGCGGTGATGCGCGCCGCGGCCGCCTGCCCGGCGCTCAGTGTGCCCGCCCACCGCGCGCGCACGCTGTCGTCGACGATCAACTGCGCGGCGGTGAGCAACACCGCAGCCTCGGCGAGCCGGTGCCGAGTGTTCTCGAACTCGGCCAGCAGCCTGCCGAACACCCGTCTGCTCCCGACGTACTCCACCGTGGATGTCAGCACGCCGAGGGCTCCTGCAGCAGCCAGCACCGCCGTCCACAGGTCGAGGTCGCGACGTATGCTCCGCAGGACGGTCTCCCCGTTCGCGAGCACGTCCCCGGGCCCCACGCGGACATCGTCGAAGTGGATGTCGGCCTGCCCGGCGTCGCGGCCGCCGAGCGCGTCCGCGACCGAGCGGCGCTGCAGCCCGAGCCGGTCGCCGTCGATCACAGCCACACCGTCTTCGCCCTCGGTCGAGAAGCCGACCACCAGGAGCGCGGCGCTCGCTCCACCGGGCACCGCAGGCGCCCAGCCGCTCAGCCGCCACTCGCCATCGTCGGCGTGGGCCTCGAGTGGCGGCCCGACGGCCACGGGCACGGCAGGACCCCGCCCCTCGATCACCGGCTCGAGCCAGGCGGTGAGCTGCTCGACGGACGCATACTCGATCAGGGCAGGCAGGCACACACCACAGCTGAGCGCCAGCAGGTGCGCCAGCCCCGTCGCCCCGGCCGTCATCGTCTCCTCGACGAGCATGGCGACGAACCGCGGGTCGTCGACCCCACCGCCGCCCAGTTCCTCGGGCGCCATCGTGCCCAGTAGGCCCAGCTCGGCGGCACTCACCCACAGCCTCGGCCCGACACCGCCCCCGCGGCGCCACTGGTCGAGGTGCGGAGCGACCTCCTCGGTGAGGAACCGCCGGACCGTCTCACGGAAGACCGCGTGGTCTTCCTCGAAGATCGAACGCGCGTACACCACTGCCCCCGACACGTCAGGACCGCTGGTCGAAGCGGCGGCCGAGGAACTCCGAAGCGATGCGGGTTCGCTGAATTGCCGGTGTGCCGCCCGCGATCGCCCAACCGATGGCGTCGCGGTGCATCCGCTCAATCTCGTACTCTGCAGCGTAGCCGTACCCGCCATGGAGCTGGATCGCCATGTCGGTGACTCGCTTGACCATCTCGTTGGCGTAGACCTTCGCCACCGACGCATCCAGCGTCTTCGGCGCTCCGCGGCCGGCCCGTACAGCGGCTCGCCATATGAGCATCCGCGCGGCCTCTACGTCGACGACCATCTTGGCAAGGGTGTCCTGCACGGTCTGGAAGTCGACGACCGCCTTGCCGAACTGGCGCCGTTCCTGCACGTAGGCGGCGGTGCGGTCGAGCGCCTCCTGGGCGATGGCCAGGCACATGGTGCTGTTGCCGAGCCGTTCGATCGAGAAGGCCGTGAACAGCTTGCCGAACCCACCCTCCTGGATGATCACGTTCTCGGCCGGGACGCGGACGTCGTCGAAGAACATGTCTGCCGACCCGACACCGCGGTGGCCCATCAGTTCCTCCTGCGGGCCGAAACTCAGTCCGGGCGTGTCCTTGTCGACCAGGACAGCGCCCATACCGCGTCCGCCGGGTGTCTGGCCGAACCTGACATACACCAGGTACTGATCAGCGTGGCCCGCTCCGGAGCACCAGCGCTTCGCGCCGTTGATGACGACCTCGTCGCCGTCGACCCGGGCCTGCGTCGACACGTCCGTGGCGGCCGAGCCCGCCTCCGGCTCGGAGATACTGATGGCGATCAGCCTCTCCCCGGCCGCCACCGGCGGCAGAAAGCGTTGTTTCTGTTCCGGCGTGCCGAACAGGTCGATCACCCTCGACGGGCCCGCGGAGGCCTCGAAGATCGGCCAGGCGGCCAGGGGGTTCGCTCGCGCGAACTCCTCCTGGACCAGCAGCGCGTCGATCAACGGCCGCCCACCACCGCCGTACTCCTCGGGAAGAGTGAGCGCCAACAGCCCGAGCTCCGCGATCCGCTTGCGCTCGGCCGCGGGGAAATTGGTTCGGTTCGCGTCCCACTCCCGAGCCTTCGGGGCGTACCAGTCGCGGGCGACCTTGCGTGCCAGCGCGCGGATCTCCTGCTGCTCGTCGGTCAGCTCAAATATCATGGTCGTCCTCTCTCTGCGCCGAGGCGTTCAGTGGCCGGCCCAGACCGGGGCCCGCTTCTCGACGAAAGCTCGTGCGCCCTCGACCGCGTCGGAAGACTCGCGGACCCTGTCGGCGTATGGACGCTGGCGGCTGAACAGTTCCTCGACCGGCCAGTCCACGGAAGCTCCGAGCGGGGACTTCGCCGTCCGCACGGCCAGCGGGGCGTTCGCCGCGATGCTGCGGGCGAGTATCACCGCCGTGGCCCGGGCATCACCGTAACGCCCTGAGGTCCATCCCCGCGCTGAACACCTGACCGGCGCCGGTCAGCACCGCGGTCTGGACATCGGATCGCTCGTCGACCTCGACGCGGACCGCGCCCGTCACCGCGGCGCCATCCGGATCGCGCCGTCGAGGCGGATGGTCTCGCCGTTGAGCATGCCGTTGTCGATGACGGCGGTCGCCAGCCGGGCGAACTCGTCGGGATCACCGAGCCGGCTGGGGTGCGGCACGGTCGCGGCAAGCGAGGCGCGCACGTCCGCGGAGAGCCTGGCCAGCAGCGGTGTGTCGAACGTGCCGGGCGCGATGGTGCACACCCGGATGTTCCTGGACGCCAGGTCGCGGGCGGCGACGATCGTCAGGCCGACGATGCCCGCCTTCGACGACGCGTAGGGGATCTGCCCGATCTGGCCTTCGAACGCCGCGACCGACGCGGTGAGCACGCAGACCCCGCGGTCGCCGTCCTTCGGCTCGTTATCCGCCATCCGTGCCGCGGTCAGGCGCAGCACGTTGAACGTGCCGATCAGGTTGATCGAGACGATCTCGGTGTAGGTCTCCAGCGAGCCGGGCGAGCCGTCCCTGTCCACCAGCCGGACGGGGCCGCCCCGACCGGCGCAGTGCACCACGGCCCGCAGCGGCCCGGCTTCCTCCGCCGCGTCGAGCACGCGCCCGAGCGCCTCGCTGTCACGCACGTCGGCCGCGACGAAACGCACTCGCTCCCCGAGCTCGTCGGCGACGGTCTTGCCGCCGGAGGACTCGAGATCTGCGATCGTCACCGCCGCGGCGCCCTGGGCGAGGAGCCGGCGGACCGTCGCCAGCCCGAGACCCGACGCACCGCCGGTGACAACCGCGGAGATGCCGGTGATATCCACAGCGTTCCTCTCAGAGCCGTTCGATGATCGTCGCGTTCGCCATGCCCCCGGCTTCACACATCGTGGTCAGGCCATAGCGGCCACCAGTGGCCTCCAGGCCGTGGAGCATCGTCGTGAGAAGCCGGCCGCCCGACGCGCCGAGCGGATGGCCCAGCGCGACCGCGCCGCCACGCGGATTGAGCCGGGCCGGGTCGGCGCCGAAGTGCCGGGCCCAGGCCAGCGGCACCGGCGCGAACGCCTCGTTCACCTCGTAGTGGTCGATGTCGTCGATCGCGAGGCCGCTACGCGCGAACACCTTCTCGGTGGCCGGGATCGGCCCGGTCAGCATCGTGATCGGGTCGTCGCCGGCAAGAGCGAAGGCGTGGAAGCGTGCGCGGGGGCGTAGGCCGAGATCGTTCGCCTTGTCCTCGCTCATGATCAGCAGCGCCGAGGCGCCGTCGGTGAGCTGTGAGGAGTTGCCTGGCGTGATGTTCCACTCCTCGATCTCGGGGAACCGGGCCTGCATCTCCTCGGTCCGGAAGGACGGGTTGAGCTGCGCCAGCCCTTCCGCGGTCGTCGTCGGACGCGGCGTCTCGTCGGTCGAGACGACGGTTCCGTCGGGAAGCGTGATCGGGACGATCTCCCCGGAGAGATCCGCCTCGACGGCCCGCCGGTGCGAGGCCGCCGCGAACTCGTTGAGGACGTCCCTGGTGAACTTCCACCGGGTCGCGATGAGCTCCGCCGACACGCCCTGCGGGATCAGGCCGGGCGCGTAGCGGTCGGCGACGGACGGCCCGAACGGGTCCTGGCCGATCCGGGCGGTGAGCATCGGGATGCGGCTCATCGACTCCACACCCGAGGCGACGGCGACGTCGTACACGCCCGCGATCACGCCCTGAGCCGCGAAGTCGGCCGCCTGCTGGCTGGAGCCGCACGCGCGGTGCACGGTGACCGAGGGCACCTGCTCGGGCAGGCCGGCCGCCAGCCAGGACCACCGGCCGATCGGGCCGGACTGCTCACCGACCTGGCTGACGCAGCCGGTGATGACGTCGTCGACGACGCCGGGATCGATGCCGTTGCGGTCGATCAGCTGCCGCAGCACCTGCCCGAGAAGCTCGGCCGGGTGGAGCGAGGACAGCACCCCGCCCGGCCGGCCGTTCCTGGGTGCTCTGCCCTTGCCCATCGGAGAGCGGATCGCGTCGACGATGACGGCGGTACGGGACATGAAATCTCCCTCGGCGAGGCGGTAGGCACGACGGAAGCGGTAGGCACGACGGAAAGAGCCCCCCACCGCCTGGCGGCGCGGCGGCGAACGGAGATCCCCTCACTCGGGACTCTTTTGAACTTTATCGTCTCATAAAATATGCGGCAACCAGTCAGTCGACGGATGCGGCGGTGGGGATGGGCGCAGCGGCGGCCAGACGTCGCATGAACTGACGAGACTGGGCCAGCGGCCAGTAGTCCTGCCCCTCACCCAGGGCGACCTGCCCGTCGAAGTGCCATTCGACCAGCGACCAGAAGGTCATCAGCCAGGAGTAGCCCTGCCAGTTGAATACGTTACGGACGCGGCCGTCCGCCTCGACCCGACGACCCAGGGAGTCGGTCGCCTCGAACCGGTAGGCGATCGGCCTGCCGGTCTCGTCGCGTTCGGTCACCGCGATCGTGTTGCCCGAGGCGAGTTCGATGTCGCCGTACTGGCCGTCCTTGAGATAGAAGCCGATGATGACGTCCTCGGCCGTGCCGATGACCGGATCCTCCGCAGGCGGGATCCGGCTCACGGCCAGGGCGTGGAAGCTGCTGTGCTCACCACTCGCCCAGATCATCTGGCCACGCGGATTGTTGACGATGTTACGCACGCCCCACGAGCGGTCCCTTTCGGCGACGCAGTCGATCTCGATCCGCTCTCCGCCCAGCGTCAGCGTGCCGGTCATGCGCCCCGGCTGGTCGAGGTGACCGGTTCCCCACTCGTCGAGCCCGCCCGGCATGCCTGCGTCATGCGGCGGCGCCGTCGCGGTGAAAACCAGCTCGAGCGCGTCGCCGGTGTTGAACGCGGTCGTGCCGCCGTAGGTGAAACGGTAGGAGGCCAGCGGTTCGAGCAGCTCCACGGTCAGGCCGTTGTCGAGCGAGAAATCGTACATCTGCGCGCCGTCGGCCAGCTTGTATGGCTCACCCCAGTCGTAGAGCAAACAGTCGTAGTTCTCGCCGCCCGACCGGTCCCAGGCCGCTACTCCGCCGACTGTGTAGCCGATGTTTGGCCGATGGTAGAAGTACACGAACCCGGCGAGATCGCGTTCAGGCACCATGAACGAGAACCAGCTGGCCTCGTTCCAGTACGGGTCGTCAGGCCGCGGGTGGAAATAGTCGTCGGCCGGTGTGATTGCCATGTGGCATGTCCCTCTCCGTGTGCGAGGATTCAGCGTGCGCGTTCGAGGACATCGACGGTGCCGGCAGCACCGTCGACCCGGACGCGGTCACCCGTGCGCAGAACACTCGTGCCGTTACCCGAATTGACCACACAGGGCAGGCCCAGCTCGCGGGCGACGACGGCGGCGTGGCTGAGCATTCCGCCGATGTCGACCACCAGGGCCGCGGAGACGAGCATTATCGGCGCCCAGCTCGGGTCGGTCGTGGTCGCCACGAGTACCTCCCCTGGCTCGACCTCGGCGAAGGTCGGATCGGTCACAACCCGGATGATGCCCTCGACCACGCCGGCACTGACACCGATGCCGCTCACCCGGTCGACGCCGGCCGAGGGGCGCCCCCCCGCAATGTCACGCACGGCCGGAATGGGTTTTCCCCAGAACGCGGTCGGCAGCTCGTAGCCGCGGTAGCGGGCATGCTCGGCCTTGCGCTCGGCGACGAGGGCGCGCGCGTCCGCGGGAATGGTCCTGGACAGCTCGTCGGTCGTCAGATACATCACGTCGTCGATGTCGTCGAGCACCCCGTCGACGACAAGAAGCGCACCGATACGCCGCGCGGCGGCGCGTGCGATGTCCAGGGAGCGCAGGAAATTCACCTTACCGAGGCCGCGCAACGGCATATTCCGGCGGGCCAGCCGCAGGACCAGCCACGCTGAGGGGCGTTGGAGAAGGCCGACCCGGGCGAGCAGCTCGGCCTCGGCGGCCTCACGCTCACGGGCCCGCTCCACGGCCGTGACACGGGGGTCCTTGCTGTCGTCCTGCTTGCGATAGAGGGCCGCGAGTCGACGGACCTGCTCCGGGTCCTCACGCCACACCATGCCCGCGATGTCGCCCTCCATCGCACCGTGATAGCCGTGCCGGGCGAGGAACTCCGCCTCGTCGAGCCTGCCCTTGGCAAGGTCCCACAGATCGGCTATCACGTCGGTCTCGGCGTGGTCGCCGCCCCCGGCGGTGAGCTGGCCGAAACGCTCCCGCATGCCGGTCCGCTGGACCAGCTTCTCGAGCTGCTCCAGCACCGGGGGAACAGCGACGATGTTGCCCTGTGCCTGGACCGCGGTCGCCTTCTGGAACTTGTCGCAGGCGTCGAGGAACTGTGCCTGAGCCTCCGTCAGGCTCAGCCGCGGGTTCCGGGCGAGCTCACACCTCCACCACTCGGCGATCTCGACATGCTGCCTGGTCAGTACACGTTTGGCGCGAATGAAGGCACGTGGCATGTTCCAGGCCACGTGCAGGTAGCGCCGCTTGGTGGGATGTGACGTCATCCCATCTGGAACGGAGCCCAGCAACGACTCGGCGATCTTGTCACCGCCCGCTCCGGGTATGCGCTCCCCCATTTCATAGAATGCGCTGACCGACGCGACCGCACGCCCGAACGCGATGGTGACGAAGCGTTCGTGCGGGTTCTTCGGTATTCCGGATTTCGCTTTCTCCAACACCCCCATCCGCACGAATCCGTATCGAGCGGCGATCTCGGCCCCGGGTCCCCACACCGACCAGGACAGCGGTGCGAGCACTCCCGGCGCCGCCTCGCCTAGATTGGCCGTCGAGTAGTACCAGTCGGGGTTGAGCGACTCGTGCATCGTGGTGCGCTCGGCCGCCGCCGGCGACCCCGGTGTCCGCGCCGCCGTCCGGCTCTCCTCACGCGGCGGACGATTGCTCCACACCGTCTCCGGGCGGGCCTGCAGCAGGAACACCTCACGGTCGGCGGACACTGCCCATTCGACGTCCATCGCGGTTCCGAACGCCGACTCGATCTCTCGGCCCAGCGCCGCGATCTCGAGAAGCAGCTCTTCGTCGATGCTCGCGCGGCGTCCGATTTCCGGATCCAGGTCCTGGACGACCACCCGTCCCTGCGCCGGGTCGAAGGCGTGCCGTGAGGTCTGGACGCTGATCGACTGCCGGTGCCGCAAGAGGGTCGGCTTGTCCACCCAGAAACGATCGGAGAGCACGTCGCCGACCACCACACCCTCACCGAGACCGTGCGCCGACTCGATGAAGATCTTTGATCTGTCCCCAGTCACGGGTTCCAGCGTCATCATCACGCCCGCAGCGACCGCCGGGATCATGCGCTGCACGACGACCGCCATCGCCACGTCCTCGTCGGGAACGTCGAACCGGGATCGGTACACGATGGCGTTCGCGTTGTAGAGGCTCGCCCAGCAGCGCACCACCAGCTCGCAGACGGCGTCGGTTCCCTCCACCCACAGATAGGTATCGTGCTGGCCGGCGAACGACGCCGCCGCGGTGTCCTCCGCGATCCCGCTCGAGCGCACCGCGACAGGCCTACCGCCCAGCTGCGCGTACGCGGCACCGACCTGCTCGACGAGCTCCGGCGCCAGCACCAGTTCCCGCACGAGTTTCTGTGCCTGCCGCGACTTGTCGTCGTCAGAGAGATCGTCGCGTTCGATGAGCGCCGCGATTCGCGCATCGGCCCCCGCCGCGGACATCGAGTGGCGGAAGGCGTCAGCGGTGACCACGAACCCGGCCGGCACCGGCAGCCCCAGCGCGATCAGCTCGTACAGCCCCCTGGCCTTGCCTCCGACCCGTTGATGCTGCTCGGCTGAGCAGGACTCCAGGGGTAAGACGTGGGGCGCGGGGGACTCCGCATGCTGGAGTTCGACTTCAGATCTGGACATCGTTGACCTTCCGGACATAGGAAAGGCTCCGGTCTCAGTGGGGTGAGGGATGAGAAACTGACGATGGAAGAAACTCCCGTGAGGCGTGGCGAGAATATTGCTGTCAGGCGGCGGGTGAGCCGAAGAAGGAGATCGAGGCGGCCGAGCAGCCGACGGCCAGCGCGCCAAGCACCCGCAACATGTGCTCACTGCGCGGGCGGCCCGGTGAGAGCTCGTCGATGGCCTCGAGCGTGAGCTGTGGATCGTAGGTCGTCATCGCCCGGGTTTCGGGCTGGTCGAGCTCGCGACAAGCGCGGCGGTGTCCCAGTAGTACGCGCGGATCGACGTCACCTTCCCTGCACGGAACGACCAAAGCTCGCTGGCACCCGAGGCGATCGCGTCACCTCCGCCCGGGGGGCCCCAGTCGAAGGCGAGCACGGCCACCACGCTGTCGTCGCCCCCGACGATGCGCTCCACCTCGACCACCCGAGGACCGACGACGGCCTGCCCGCCAGCCATCGCGGCGAACATCCGGCGCAGCTTCGCCACACCCGCCACACGGCCGCCGTACGGGAGCGACGGCGGTAACTCCAACACGGCCGCCTCGTCGAAGGACCCGTTGACGAGCGCCGTGAGCCCGTCGACGTCCCGCCGGTTGAGCGCGTCGTAGAAGGCACGGACGACATCCACCGACGGCACCGTTCTGACCCTCGCGGGACCCATCTGCCGCTCCCCTCAGCCAGCTTTTATGAATCTTAACGTCTCATAATCAGGTGTGGCAACAGTCACCTCGACGTCCCGCCCAGCCACCGGAGGTCCGCGGGCGCCGGCACTGACCCGAAAAATAACGTGAGGTGGCAGCGTGTCCGGGGGATGCCCCTGTGGATGTCCAGCGGCCACAGGAAGATCTTTTGGCGTGCTGGGAGCAGTAAGGATCGCGTAGATCTCCCGTGCCACGTAGTACTTCAGACAGCGGATGATCTCTACACCCTTGGGGCTAGCTCCCAAGGTCAGCCAGAATTTTACCGAGAGCGGTGGCCTTTTCTTCGGTCAGACACTTCGGCGCGGACCCGTCGGGCGTAGCGTACGCACCGCTCTCAATAGTCCCCGTGAAATAGCACGGCGTGAACGTCGGCTTTCCTTCGACGTAGGTCGTCGGCGCCATCAAGCCGTCGAGTGTCTCGTCCCTGAGCGCATACAGGCCGCGCTTGACATCAGCCGGCTTGGAGTCCGGCGAGAGGTCGGCGACCTCTGCCGCAGCCTCGAAAAGCTTTCCGCTCAGCCAGGGGATGATGGTAGTGTAGGAGAACTGTGGGCTGTTTCGGACCCCCGGAGCGTACGCATCCAGCGCCTCGAGGAACTCCGCCACCGCAGGCACCGAGGCATCGGTGTACATGACCGCGGGAGCAGCGATAAGAATACCTTCGAGCTCCTTGATGGTCAGCAACTCGGGTATAATTGGGGTAGCGTTGGCGACCGGAGTCGGGGTGAATCCCTGCTGCGCGCACGACTTGAACACCCGTCCCAGGACCGAACCGTTATGTACGACGAACAGTCCGTCCACGCCTTGTTCCTTCATCGAGAGGCACGGCGCGTTGTAATCGGGAGCGGTCGCCGAGATCTGACCGAAGGTCACCTCGATGCCGTCCACCAGCGAGGCCGCCGCGGTGGCGAGACCCTCAACCTGAGCGCACACCGGTGATTCGGCACAGTACAATACGCCCATCTTCCTGACACCCGCGGCCTCGGCCTCCATGAAGCTGCCGACCAGGCCGACCGGCAGCGACGAACCGGTCGCGAAGAAGTCGGGGTTGGTCAGGAACGTCGACTCGACGGGGAGACCGCCGACCACCGGCACGCCCTTTTTCGAGACATAGTCCGCGAAGGCGGCATCCGCCACGCTCCCGTCACCCACGATGGCGACGACGCCCTTCTCCTCGATCAATTTCTTGGCGGCCCGTAGTGCCTTGGCCGGGTCCCCGCCGTCGTCCTCGACCATCATTTGGACTGGATGGCCGTTGATGCCGCCGCCCGCGTTGACGGACTCCGCCCAGGCGAGCGAGACCTCTTTGAGGAGTCCGAGAGCTGCCGATTGAGCACCCGAGCAGCTACAGATCGCCCCGATGACGATAGGCTTCCCGTCGAGTCCGCCGGTTCCCGACGCCGCCTCGGAATCCGCGGCAGAGTCCGAGCCGCAGGCTGCCACAAGAAACATCGCCAGTGTCGTGAAGACGGCTACGGCCAGCCGCGTCCACACGCGGCGCACCATCTTCACATACAAAACATCACGCAATAAATAATACATATTTCATTTCCTCCTAAATAATCTGTCGAGATATGGCGGGGCTCCGTGTCGCTAGGACATCTTTTCTCTATGGCGGACGAGTCACCACACTAAACGAGTAAGTTCTATCGACGAGAAAGTCCTATCGGTTAGTGGCCTTAGGCGTTGGCAGCTCGATACCCGCAGGATCGGCATGCCGGTCGGGGTCACAGCGGGCCGACAGCGGGGAAGCCGCGTCGAAACTATCGATGGGACGAACTGCCCACACCTGCCGGAAGCCCCGGTTGCCGCGAGCCACAACGAGTGCTCGCGACGGGCCGGTCGCAGAACGACCGGCCGTCCAGCACGTTCAGGCTTGCTTAGGCCCGGATCTATCCACTGGGCGGATTCTGTTCAGGCGACCATCCGCGAAGCTCCTTCTGACTGGATGACTCAACGAAAGAAAGATCATCGTGCTCCAAAGCTTCAACCGGAGGTGACCGGAAGGAGCTTTGGCACCGAAGACAGGAAGGAACGTAGATTTTTGAATCTACGAGGCTCAATAATAAGAGAGCTGACCAGAGGCGTCAACGGGCGTTCTCGAACTCCGCGAGCAGTCGACCGAACACCCTGTGGTCACGTGCGTACTCCATCGCTGGTGGAAGGGCCACTCACGCCCCGGCGACGCCGAGGACTGCGTGTCACAGGTCGACGGCGACATGGACCCGGAGTCCCGCCGACCGATCGAGCGGCCAGCGAGGCTTGGTCAGGGGCGCAGTGGGACTGGCTCGGTATCGCCAGCCGCCGTGCCGTGCTCGGCATCGAGGTCCGCTCCGAGGTACCTGCGGGTGAGTTCGGCCTCATCCAGCAGATCGGCCGGGCCGGTATAGGTGACGCTGCCACGATTGAGCAGGCAGGCGAAGTCCGCCATGGCGAGCGCACGATTGACGTACTGCTCGACCACCAGCAGCGACGCCCCGGAACGGGCTAGGCCGGCCAACGCTTCGAAGATCTCGTCGACGACTTTCGGGGCCAGACCCATCGACACCTCGTCGAGCAGGATGACGGAGGGCCCGGCGAGATAACACCTGGCGAGCGCGAGCATCTGTTGCTGACCGCCGGACATCGTGCCCGCAATCTGCCGGATGCGCTCCCGCAACACGGGAAAGGCTGCCAGCGCCGGCTCGACGTCGGTTCCCTTGCGCCACCGCGGCACCGCCAACGCCAGGTTCTCTCGCACGGTGAGGTTGGGGAACACCCCCCGCCCCTCCGGGACCAGGCACACCCCGGCGCGCGCCCGGGCGTGCGGTGTCCTGGTCGTCACGTCCTCGCCGTCGACCAGAACCGTCCCACCGGAAGGACGGAGCAGGCCGGACACCGTCCGCAGCAACGTCGTCTTCCCAGCCCCGTTCGGCCCGAGCAGGGCGACCACCGACCCGGCGGGCACAGTCAGGTTCACCTCGCGCAGGACTGTGGTGCGGCCGTAGCCAGCGACAAGCCCACGAACCTCGAGGGCATTTACCCGGCGTGGCGCTCCGGTGATTGCCGTGGTCATACCGTCGCCTCCGCCTCGGCCGCTAGCTCCACAGCCGCGTCACCCAGGTACGCCGCCCGTACGATCGGGGAGTCCACGAGCTCTGCCGGTGGTCCGGCGAACACGAGCCGACCGAAGTCGAGCACGTAGACCTGCTGGCACACGTCGAGTACCAGGGACATGTCGTGTTCGACCAGCAATACCCCTACCCCGCGATCAGCCACCACCCGGCGAAGGATCTGGCCGAACCGGGCGGTCTCGGCCCGGTCGAGGCCGGACGACGGTTCGTCGAGCAGCAACAGCCGGTACGAGCCGGCAAGACACCGGGCGAGTTCGACGAGCCTGCGATGACCGGTCGACAGATTCACCACCGGTACGTCGGCGACGTCGGCCACGTCGCACAACTCCATCGCCGCCTGCGTCGCCGACCGCACCGCCTCGCGCTGACCTGGCCGGCCGAACAGGTGAGCGAGCAGGTTCGCACCCGCGAACGGCCCTTCGACGCCGACCGCGACGTTCTCCCGGACCGTCAGAGAGTCGAACAACTCCATCTTCTGGAAGGTCCGTCCCAGACCGCGACGTGCCCGGGCGGCGGGACTGCGACGGGACACGTCGCGACCACCAAGGACAACTTTCCCGCTGGTAGCCCGCTGCAGCCCCGAACACACGTTGAACGTGGTGGTCTTGCCCGCGCCATTCGGCCCGACCAGGCCAGTGACCTGTCCGCCCGGCGCGACCAGGCTGACGTCATCCACCGCGGTGAGCCCACCGAACCGCACCCTCAGCCCACGCACCTCGAGGTCACCGGACTCGACGTCGATCCCCTCGACCTCGCCGACCGGCAGTGTCGCACCGGACGCCACCAGTCCTCCGGTCGCCAGTTCCTTCACACTGCCCTCGCTCTCGCGCCCGTCAGCGAACGAGGCACCCGTTTCCGGGAGCTGCGGCGCGGTGCGGTGCCGCGGCCGCAGCACGGCGTCGAGGACGTTACGAACAACCGGCGGCAGGCTCCGCGCGGACGCCGGCAGCAGCGCGACAGCCACCGACAGCGCGCCGAACACAAGCTGCGACACCGTCGCGACGTCGTCGCCGTCGGAGTAGGCCGGAATCAACACCAGCACACCCGCCGCCATGATCGCGTACCAGGGGTTGCCACCGACCACGATCACAATCAGTACGAAATAGGTCAGCGACAGTAACGGATGGTACGAGTCCGGGGACACCGTCATCTGGGCCACTGCGGCCAATGCGCCGCCGACCGCCGCCAGCGCGGCAGACAGGCAGAAGACGAACACCCGCGTGACGTTCACGGTCACGCCGTTGGTCTCTAGCGCGGTCGGCGAGTCGGCCAGACCTCGCAGCAGCCGGCCGAGCCGGCTGTGGTCGAGCAGCACCAGCGCGCCGACGGTGGCGACCGCCAGCGTCAGCACGAGGTAGTAGTACCCCTCGTCATCGTCGATCGGCAGCCACGACAGATAGGGACGGGGCTCCTCGAGCCCCGCACTGGTCGGCCCGAACATGTACTCCTGCGCGTAGAACATGTACTGCAGAAAGATGCCGAACCCAAAGGTCGCCAGTGCCAGGTAGAGCCCGTTGAGCCGGATTGCCGGGATCGCGAGAACGGCGCCGACCGGAACCGCCACGAGCCCGGACAGCACGAGCGCGAGCAGCCACGGCAGCCCGACGTCGACGGTGAAACGGGAGAATGCCGCGGCGCCGATCGCCATGAAGCCGACGTGGCAGAGCGAGACCTGCCCGGAGGTCCGCACCAGCAGCCCGAGCGACAGGAAGACGATCGAGGTTGCCACCGCGACCGTCCAGTCGGTGAGCCGGATTCCCGCGAACGACGGCACCAGCACCAGCACGACCAGCAGCCCGGCACCCGCGCCGAGCTGCAACGGCAACGGGGCCGCCCACTGCGGACGAGCGCGTACCACGGTGCGCGGCCGCCCGACGAGGTAGCGGCGGGGGAAGAACAGCAGCACGGCGAACAGGACGGTAAAGGGCAACGACGATGGCAGCCCTCCCAACGGCCCGTCCGAGAAGTACTTGGTGGCCAGCGACGCCAGCACTCCGATGAGCAGACCGCCAGCGAAGGTGAGCGTCAGGCTGGTGAAACCGCCTATCGCGGCCGCTCCGAACGCGGCTACAACCAAAAGCGTGAGCTGCATGGGGTCCAGCGGCAGCAGCGGAGCGAACAGCACCCCGGACGCCGCGGCCATCGTCGATCCGATCGTCCATGCATAGCGGCGGGTCACCCGCGGGCTGGTCCCGGCGAGGTCCAGCAGGGCCGGATCGTCGACCACCGCGCGCATCGCCACGCCCAGTCTGGTCCGCCGGAACATCACCGACAGCCCCGCGGTGACCAGCACCGCGAATCCGAACGTGACGATCTGCGACCATTTCACTTTCGTCCCGAACAACCGCACGGTCTCCGCGCCGAGAAAATCCGGAACCGTCCGCAGTTCGGTGTTTCCGTACGTCAGTACGAGGCATGCCTGGATCACCAGCAATAAGCCAACCGTACTGGCGACCTGCAACGCCAGTACGGCTGTTTGGATGGATCGCGCGAGAAGCTCCAGGACTAGTCCCAGCAGCGGTCCTAACAACGCCACCGCGACCACCGCCGCAGACCACCACGGCCAGCCCTGCTGCACGTAGAGCGAATAGAAGACGTAGGCCGCGACCGCTGCGACCGCACTGTGGGCGAAGTTGAAGACACCTGCGGTCTTGTATGTAAGCACCAGCCCGGTGCCCGCGAGTCCGTACACCGCGCCGGTCGCCAGTCCAGTGACGACGAATGGAAGAATCTGGGACATCTTTCCCCTATCAACGGATCCGCCATCGCTTCGTACAACAATGGACGCGCGCCGGCGAGTCGGCATCGGTTTCGCGCACCACGACCAACGGCGCGGCTACCAGACGACCTCGGTTGACGACAGCTTTTAGAGCACGGCACCGGCCACGACGTCTCGTGGCCCGGACCCACCAAGCCGCTCCTGCCGCATCGGCCGGGCCTACGACGGCCCAGTTCGAGAGGTGTCCCGAACCGGGTCCGCCGAGCGGCCAGAGAGCCTCGGCGACCACAGGCGGATATTTTTGGACTAGCAAGCTCAATAATAGAAGGGCTCGACTGGCAGCGTCAACGGGCGCTACGGCAACGACCTGACCATCAGTGCCATCGACAGGACTCGTTCACAACGCCGCCGGCAAGGTGCGGAAACATCTGCTGCGCACCGAGTGGCAGGAGGTACGCGGTTGGTGACTACCGCGTTGGCAGGAACTCGAGCACAGCGCGCTCGAACTCGGTGGGGGCCTCCAGCATTGGGTAGTGACCGCAGTCGGGCAGCTCCACCAGGGTGGCACTGGCCAGCTGGGCGTTAAGCCATCGGGCGCCCCGGGCCGAATGAACAGGGTCATGCGCCCCGATGACCTGCAGGACGGGCTGTGTCACCGCGGGGATCAGGTCGAGGAGATCGGTCTCGAGCATCGAGTGGTAGCAGGCGAGCGCCGCCCGTGACGGCATCCTCAACGAGATCTCGAGCAGCCACGCCGTGACCTCCTCGGTCGGCTTCTGAGCGAACGCCGAGACGAGGGTCTCGCGGCGGGAGCTGATCCGGTCCTGTTCCTCACCGCTCAGCAACGCGGGCAGCACCGCCTCTACGGGCGCGCCGAACGGGAACCCGATGCTGCGGCTCGCGCGGACCCCGCTCGATCCGACCAGTACCAGTTTGCCGACCAGATCCCGGCGGGCGGCCGCCAGCCCGAAGGCCACCTGCCCTCCGAAGGAGTGCCCGACGACGGTGGCATCGTCGAGTGCGAGAGTGTCGATCACCGCGCCCAGGTCGGCCGCCAACCGGGTGACCTCGTAGCCGGTGAACGGCTTGTCCGACCCGCCGTGCCCACGCTGGTCCACGCACACCACGCGGTAGCCGGCCGAGGCGAGCAGCAGGGCCGTCCGATCCCAGAGAGTATGATCCAGGCCGAAGCCGGGCACCAGGACAACGGCCGGCCCGTCGCCGAGATCCTGCACAACCAGCCTTGTCCCGGGCTCCACCTCGACCAGCCTCGTCGGAAGCCGAGTGCCGCCGGCAGGCGCTGCGGGGCGGCTACCAGCGGCCGAATCCGTGACGACGGCCTCGGCTGCGACAAGCTCGTCGACATCGAGACCGAGGGATTCGAGCACCTCGCGGGTGTGCGCGCCGGGAGCCACCGGAGCGTTCGGGGACGCCGACCGCGTGCGGGAGAATCGCGGCGCGGGCGCGGGCTGGGGCACGCCCCCCACATCGATGAAGCTCTCGCGCGCCACCAGGTGAGGATGCCGCGGGGCCTCGCGCAGGGACAGCACCGGGGCGACGCAGGCATCCGTCCCATCGAAGATCTTGCTCCACTCGGCCTGCGTGCGGCCCGCGAACGCGGTCGCGATCGCCGCACGCAGCTGTGGCCGCCTTGCCGCATCGTCGCGGTCGCCGGCCTCCTTCGGGAGGCCGAGCAGGTCGACGAATGTCGCATAGAACTTCGGTTCGAGAGCACCGACCGCCATCCACCGCCCATCGGCGGTCTCGTAGGTGTCGTACCAGGGCACGCCGCCGTCGAGAAAATTGACTCCCCGCTCGTCACGCCAGCGACCCGAGGCCATCAGGCCGTGCAGGATACCGGTCAGCGACGCCGCGCCGTCGACGATGGCGGCGTCGACAACCTGGCCCCGCCCCGAGCGCGCAGTCTCCCACACGGCGGCGAGCACACCCATCGTCAGGAACAGCGATCCGCCCCCGAAATCACCAACGAAGTTGATCGGCGCTACCGGCGCCTCGCCCACGCGCCCGATCGCCCCCAGCGCACCCGTGACGGCGATGTAGCCGATGTCGTGGCCTGCCGAGTACGCGAGCGGGCCCTCCTGCCCCCACCCCGTCATCCGGCCATACACCAGCCGCGGGTTGACCGCCCACAAATCGTCCGGGCCGAGGCCGAGCCGCTCGGTGACACCGGGCCGGAAGCTTTCCAGGAATACGTCTGCCCGCGTGACCAGACGTTTGAGGACATCGACCCCCGCTGGCTTGCCGAGATCGACGACCACCGATTTCCGGTTGCGGCGCAGCACGTCGACCAACGGGTCCACACCGCTCGCGGGCGGGCCGGGGCGCTCCACCCTGATCACTTCGGCCCCCATGTCGGCCAGCAGCATCGCCGCGTAGGGTCCCGGGCCGATCCCTGCCAGCTCGATGACAACCAGCCCGGTAAGTGGGCCGTGGTCGACCATCATGTGCTGATCTCCTCCGTTCGCTTCGCGACCTCGCGAAGGTTGCGGCGCATGGCCTTGCGGCTGGCGTTGACCGGCATCGGGGCCGCCCCGTAGATGATCGATCGGAGCTGTGCGTAGTCGGAAGTCACCGGCAGCGGGACCCACCGCGATCGTCATGTGAGCTCCGTCAGGACTTGTAGAGCTGGTCGATCTGGTCGGCGTACTTGCGGTGGATGACGCGCCGCTTCAGCTTGGCCGTCGGCGTCATCTCGTCGCTGTCGGGCAGCCAGGCCGCCGGCAGCACTGCGAACTTCTTGATCTGTTCGTTGGTGTTGAGGCGGACGTTGCCCCGCTCGACCGCGCGGGAGATCTCCGTGTGAATCTCCGGGTGCGAGGCCAGCTCGGCCGGGGAGTGGCCCTCAAGCCCGAGCCGCCTAGCGTACACCGGCAGTGCCTCCGGATCAAGGGTGATGAGCGCGGTGATGTAGTTGCGGCGGTCGCCGACCGCGACGATCTGGCCGATCAGGCTGCTCTCACCCTTGATCGTGGTTTCGATGTGCGCCGGGGACATGTTCTTCCCCTGCGAGTTGATGATGATCTCCTTCTTGCGGTCGACGATCATCACGAAGCCGTGGCCGTCGATGACGGCGATGTCACCGGTGTGCAGCCACCCGTCCGCATCGAGCGAGTCAGCGGTCTCGGCGGGCTGCTTCCGGTACCCGACGAAGTTCAGGTCACTGCGTGCCAGAAGCTCACCGTCCTCGGCGAGCTTGATCTCGACCCCCGGCAGTGCCTTGCCCGCGGTCCCGGCTTTGAAGTCCTCGACGCGGTTGAAGATGTTGAGCGACCCCTCGGTCAGACCATATGCCTCGAGCATCGGCACGCCGACCGCGCGGAAGAAGATCGACAGTTCGGGAGCCGACGGCGCGCCGCCGACGAACGCCGCCTTGATGCGGTCAAGCCCCAGCCGCGCCAGCACCGGACGCAGCAGCTCGGTGCCCTCGTCGTACTGAGTGACCAGCTTCGCGAGCTCCTCCTCGCCGGCCCCCGAGCCCGCCTCCGCGGCCAAGACATACTTCTTGCCGGTCTCAATCGCCGCCTGGAGCACGCCGCGCTTGGCCTCGTCCGGTTCCGCGGCGACGACTCCCTCGATCGCGACCTGCAGCTTCTCCCACAGCCGGGGCACCGAGAAGAACGCGTCGGGCCGGTGCCTGGCCAGTGCCACCGGTACCTGCGACATGTCCGGGCAGACGGTGATGGCCGCCCCATAGGCAAGAGCCATGTACTGGCTGGTGATCCGGCCCCCGGCGTGGGCCATCGGCAGGAACGAGATGATGCCTTCCGTGGGCAGCGGCAGGGCGGCATCCAGCGAGCGCTGCTGGCTCAGCACGGTACGGTACGACCACTGCGCGCCCTTCGGCATACCCGTCGTCCCGGATGTGTAGATCAAGGTGGCGATGTCGTCGGGTGCGATCGCCCGCCAGGATGCGTCGAAGTCGAAGTCCGGCGAACCCGCCGCCTCCACATCGGCCAGGGTGAGCGCACCCTCGACATCCGCGTCGACGACGACGACGTGGCGAACCTGCTCGCCCAGTTCCGCGACGGCCGCACGAACCCGGTCGAGGAACGACTGCTGCGTGATGACAATCGTCGAATCGGCAATGCGCAGCTGATGCGTGATCTGCCCGGCCGGGGAGCTGTTGAACACGGCGAAGGGTACTGCCCCGATGTGGTAGGCCGCGTAGTCGATGAGGTGGCATTCGATCGTGTTCGGCAGGATCAGGGCGAGCGTGTCGCTGCGTCCGAGCCCGAGTCCCGCGAGACCTGCCGCGACCGCCCGTACCCGTTCTCCGAGCTCGCGCCAGGTGTAGCTGACCGATTCGTCGATGGTGCGTAATGCGGGACGGTCGCCGTAGCGTGCGATGACGCGCTGAAATGCCTCGGGAACGGTCCCGCCGTCAAGGGGTCTGCTGGTGACGTCGGCTGCGACGTCGATCGTGGTCATGGGAGCTCCTGGGACGGTCGTCTGTGCGGGGCGAGAAGGGGTGGGGGACCTACGAAGGCGTGCGCCCGAGGCGCCGCTTCCAGCCGTGCGTGCCGGTCAGTCGTAGCACCCGCCTGACCAGGGCACCTTTCGCCAGCGTGTACGGGTACCAGTGCATCTCGTTCTTCAGCGGGATCCGCTCGGACACGAACGCCTGCTGGCGGGTGTACTTGCGCACCCCGTTCGGCCCACCGAACCGGTGGCCGATCCCCGACTGCTTCCAACCGCCCATCGGCAGCGGGAACTGGAACACATTGGTCATCGCGTTGTTGATGTTCATTCCGCCGGTCTCGATACGGCGGCCGACGCGGCGGCCCCGAGCCGGCGAGGACGTCCAGACGCTGCCCGCAAGCCCGTACTGCGAGTCGTTGGCCAGCGCGATGGCCTCCTCCTCCGATTTCACCCGCATCACCGGCAGCAACGGGCCGAAGGTCTCCTCCCGTATGCAGTCCATCGAGTGATCGACGTCGACGAGGACCGTCGCCGGGTAGAACAGGCCGCGCTCGGCGCGTCGGCCACCGGTCAACACCCGCGCGCCCTTGGCGAGCGCATCCGCGACGTGATGCTCGACGATCGCCAGCTGATCGACGGTCGCCATCGCGCCGTAGTCGGCGGCGAACGCCCCCTGGGCATCGTGTCCCTGGCGCAGCCGCCCCACCTCTGCCACGAGCCTATGGACAAACTCGTCGTAGACAGGCGCTTCGACGTAGATGCGCTCCACCGCGACGCAGGACTGCCCGGCGTTGAACAGACCGCCCCAGACCGCGCCGCGGACGGCCCGATCCAAGTCGGCGTCGGACAGGACGATCATCGCGTCCTTGCCGCCGAGTTCCAGGCTGGCCGGGATCAGCCGTTCGGCGGCGCGGATCCCGATCGCCCGCCCGGTCCGTGTGGAACCGGTGAACTGGATCATGTCGACGGCTTCGATGACCGCCCGCCCGGTCTCGCCGGCTCCGGTGGCGCACCCGAGCACCGGAGGGGCGTCGATCTCCTCGTTCCAGGCGCGCACGACCTCGGCCCAGGCCAGTGGGGTGACCTCGGACGGCTTGGTCAGAACGGCGGCACCCGCCATCAGCGCCCCTGGCACGTCCATCATCTGCATGGCGAGCGGGTAGTTCCACGGAGTGATCACTCCGACAAGCTGGTACGGGCGCCGGAGGATGCGCAGACGCTTGTTGAACGACGCGGGCCCGTGGATCGAGCGCCGCTCGTCGGCGAGGAACTTCCCGCCGCGCTTGGCATAGTAGTTGATCACTTCGACGCAGACCATGAGCTCGATCGAGGCATCGCCCCAGGACTTGCCCGCCTCGCGGTGCACGAGCCCGAGGACGTGGTCGGAGTTGTCCACGATCCAGTTCAGCCAGTTCAGCAGGTGCCGGGCCCGGCCACGCGGGCCGAGGTCCTCCCATTCGAGTTGGGCGGCCCGCAGGGTCTGGGCCAGCGCGTCAACCTCGGCCGCGGTCTGATCTGGCACCGCTCCGACGGCTTCGCCGGTGGCGGGGTTAGTGACCGCGATCTGCTTCCGGTCGGCCGGTGCGGCCGATGTGCCTGCGGTGGGAACCACAGCAGCCCTCGTGGTCGCCATAGAGGGCTCCTTTCTCCAGGCGGCGGGACGACCTATGACCCGCATCACGATCCACACATTATGAGACCATATTTCTCAATAGAAACCCGGTCCGGACTTCTATTGAGATCAGGCCGAGCGCAGACGCAGCGCTCGCTGGTAGCCGAGCACCGCCTTCGGCATGTTGAACGCGATCACGCCCACGACCTCGCCGGCACGCCGTGCCTCCACGAGGAGCGCACGGCGTGCCGGATCCTCCTCGACCAGGGCAAGCTGATCGGCGGCACGCAGGTAGCCGACCGACTTGATCTTCATGTCGTACTGGTCCGACCAGAACGAGGGCACGGAGGTCAGCACGGTACGCTCGTCTGCGGCCGCCACGAGATTCGTCGCCACGACGTCGGCCATGTCCCGCGCGTTGGACCAGTGCTCGACGCAGACCGGGCCGGGTGCATGCGGGTGGGCCCAGGCCGCGGCATCGCCGACCGCCCACAGTCCCGGCACGGGCGCTCCTGCCTCGTCCAGGGCCCGGCCGGTCCGGTCGACCTCCACCGCGCCGCCCCGCAGCGCGACGCCTGCACCGGCCAGCCATTCGGTGTTGGGCAGGGAGCCGATCGCGACGAGCACCGCGTCGGCGGGCAGGAGCTCGCCGTCGGCCAGGCGCACTCCCCGCACCCGCGCCTGTCCCTCGATCGCGGCCACGGTGGTGCCAAGCCGCCACCGGACCCCGTGCTCGGCGTGGCGCTTACGCGCAACCTCCCCCGCGACATCACCCAGCACCGGCATCGGATGGGCCGACACATCGACGACTGTGACCGCGAGGCCGCGCTGGCGTAGTGTCGCCGCCGCCTCACACCCCACGAAACCGGCGCCGATCACGACGACGTCGACCGCGTCGGCCAGGTCGGCCTGGAACGCCGCCACGTCGGCCAGAGAACGGAGGGTGTGCACGCGGGCGACCGTCGGCGGGCCCGGCCACGGTCGGGCCCGCCGACCTGTCGCGACGACGAGATCGTCGAAGCCGAGATCCGTGCCGTCCGTCAGCGTGAGGACCTGGCGACCGAGCGAGACTCCGGCCACCGCGGTGCCCAGCAGCCACCGCACGTCCGACGTCTCCCCGGCCAGCAGGCACTGCTCCGGCGTGAAGGTGCCCGCCAGGAGCTGCTTCGACAGCGGCGGCCGATCGTAGGGCAACGATTCCTCGTCGCCCACGACGATGACGTCCCCGTCGAAACCTGCGGCCCGCAGCGACCGGGCGGTCCGGAAGCCACCAAGCCCGCCGCCTACGATGACGATGCGCCGCACCGTCAGTCCTTCACCAAGATTGCTGAGACTGGACACATCCGGGCCGCGCTCTCGACCTTCGCACGCAGCTCCTCGGGCGGCGTGTCGTTAAGCACCGTGACGACGTCCGAGTCATCCTGGAGGTCGAAGACCTCGGGTGCCTCCATCACGCAGTCGCCGTGCATCTCGCAGGCGCCGACATCGACCTCAATTTTCATGCTGGCTTCCTTGTCGGACAACGGCCGGTCAGGCCGCGGTGATCGTGATGGGAAGCTCGAACACGCCGCGCGAATAGTTGTCACGTATGTACGACACCTCGCCGGCCTGCTCGATGGACCTTGTGCGCTGCAACAGCTCCTCGAGCAGAATCTTCATCTCCAACGTCGCGACGTGCTTACCGAGGCACTGGTGCGGGCCGCGCCCGAAACTCACGTGCGGATTCTTCTCGCGGGCGAGGTCGAATCCGCGCGGGTCGTCGAAAACCCGCGGGTCGAAGTTGCCCGCGGTGAACAGCATGAGGACGATGTCGCCCTCCTCGATCGTCTGCCCATGGAGCTCGTGCGTCGCGGTCGCGGTGCGCACCAGGTGTGTGAACGGCGAGGCGATGCGCACGATCTCCTGGATCGCGGTGTTCGGTATGTCGCTCGCCCGCTCCCGCAGCCACGCCATCTGATCGGGGTTCCGCAACAGCGAGTGCATGCCGTGCGACAGCGCCGTGCGGGTACTCTCCGCGGCCCCGCTGGCCAGCAGCGCCACGTTGCCGAGAATCTCGTCCTCGGAGATCACGTCGGCGGCCGCCACAATCCGGCTCAGGACGTCGTCGCCTGGATGTTTCCGCTTGAGCTCGGCGAGATCGCCGGCATAGACGAGAAGCTCGCCGATCGCCACCATGACGTTGTCGAATGACGGAGTGATCCGCGTGTCGAAGGGGGCCGCGAAGGTGTCGACCCAGCCGAAGAACTTCGGCCGGTCCTCGTGCGGCACACCGAGCACATCACCGAGGGCCTCCATCGGCATCGCGTGGCCGATCTCCTGGACGAAGTTGATCGTCCCCTTCTCCAGCGCCCGGTCCACGACCGTGGCCGCGTACCCGCGGAACTTCTCCTCCAGCTCGCGGACGAACGCCGGCGTGAAGCCCTTCGCCATCACGCCGCGCTGTTCCTTGTGCTTGGCGCCGTCCATGGTGAGCATCGCGGGCATCCCGCCCATGGTCGGGTCGATCGGCGTGACCTTCCAAGCGTTTACGTAACCCCGGTCGGCGGCGTAGAGCTCGCTGTCGCGATCGACCCGCCAGATGTCCTCGTTGCGGCTGATCACCCACGCCCGGTCGATCAAGGCCGGATCGTGGAACTCATGCAGATAGCAGGGCTTCTCATCACGAATGAATTCGTAGGCGTCCAGCGGCAGCCCGTAGGTGTTGGGATTGCCGGCGGCGTACACGGCCGGGTCGAAGACGTCGATGCTGGTCACGGTCATGGGATACTCCTGGGTGGATGACCGGTGTCAGCGGGCGGTGAAGCCGGCGTCGACCACCACCGTCTGACCGGTGATGTACTTCCCGGCGTCGGAGACGAGATGGACGATCGTGTTGGTGACGTCCTCGGGACGCAGCAGCCCGTCCGGCACCGGCAGGGGGTTCTGCAGGTTCTCTGCGATCTTCGGAAACTCCTGCACGAACCTGCCGAACGCCTCGTTGATAATCATCGGCGACCCCACTCCGGTCGGGTGCACCGTGTTGACCCGGATCCCCTCCGGGGCAAGCAGGAGTGTCCAAGCCCGCATCAGACCAACGACGCCGTGCTTGGACGCGATGTAGCCGAGCACACCCGGGCTGCCATCCGACATGCCACCGACGAGGCCCGCCGTCGAGCTCGTGATGATGATCGAACCGCCTCGACCGCCCGCTCGGATGTGCGGAATCGCTGGGAAGACGGTGTTGTACACGCCCTTCAGCATGACGTCGATCCCTGCATGCCAGGCGTCGTGCCACTGGCGCTGCTCACCGGTGATCGCCATGATCCCCGCGTTGGCGAGCACAATGTCGAGCCGGCCGAACTGCGCGACGCCCTCCTCGAGGACCGCGGTCACCACGCCGAAATCGCGCGCGTCGGCCTGCACGGCGTGGATCCGCCGCCCGGCCTTCTCGACCAGCGCGATGGTCTCCTGCAGGTCGGCCTCGGTCGCTAAAGGGTACTCGACCGACGGTTCGTCATGGCAGATGTCGAATCCGATGATGTCCGCACCCTCCTCGGCCAGCCGCACGGCGTGGGAACGCCCCTGGCCGCGGGCGACGCCGGAGATGAAGGCGACCTTGCCGTCAACGAGTCCCATCTCGTCTCCTTCTTCGCGTTAGATCTGGACCTGCTGATCTCGGAACTTCCGACGCCGACCTCGACACAGGTGGTCGACGCGAACCTCTGGCACGGCGGGGGGACGGGTCAGGCCTCGACCGGTCGCCCGAGCTGTTCCAGGTGGGCGGCGTACAGAACGTAGGCGGGCTGGAGGGCGGGAACCAGGCCCAGCAGCTTCGTCACCCCGCCGGCGACCTTGATCTTCTTACGAGCAAGCGCGATGGGCAGGTTGAGCTTGCCGAGCCAGAACCGGTTCCCGTCGGTACCGCTCATCTCCAGCTCGACCTCCGCGGCGGACCCATCGGCCTCCGCGCCGCTGCTCAGCAGCAGCGTGTCCTTGGTCGCGTCGAGGAGGAAGACCGCCTCGGGTTCGAAGTGGCGGATCCGGAAGGAGGTCTTCGTCTGCGCAAGCTTCGGGCCCACGACCGGGTCCGCGATGAGGCTGCGGTAGAAGGGGAGAAGAACCTCGTAGATCTCCTCGGTCGACCGGAAGGCGGTCATGATCACATCCCGTTTCACACTTTAATGAGCCTACCCGTCTCATTAAAATGAGAGTATGCGTCACCGTCAAGACGTGCGCTCATCCTCGCGCGCTGGGCCGCAGACCGTACGAGCCCGCGATGATGTCGCGCTGGATCTCGTTGGTCCCCGCATAGATGGTCGGCGCGATCGCCAGCCTCAGGTGCCGCTCCATGCCGTACTCGACGGCGTAGCCGTACCCGCCCATCATCTGCACACCCTCGAGCGCGATCTTCTTCGCCGTCTCGGTGACCTTGACCTTGGCCATCGAGGCAGCGCGCATCCGCTCCGTGGGCGTCCCGTCGCCCAGCTCAATCCGGCGCATGGTCGCATAGGTGAGAGCGCGTGCGGACTCCAGCTCGATCGCCAGGTCCGCAATTCGGTGCCGCAACGCCTGAAAGGTGCCGATCTTGGCGCCGAACTGTTCCCGCTGGCCGACGTAGGCAAGTAGGTCGTCGAAGGTGCGCTGGGCCATCCCCAGCCCTTGAGCGGCACAGACCAGCCGCTCTCCGTTCAGGCCGGCCATCAGCTGGCGCCAGGCCTCACCGTCCTTGCCGACGACTGCTGAGGCCGGCACATCGACATCGGTGAGGAAGACGTCGTTGACCTCCCTGCCCCCCATCGTCGCGATCGGGCGGATCTCCAGACCGGGCGCGTCGCTCGGCACCAGCAGCATCGTCAGTCCGTCGTGGGGGCGATCGCCACGCGAAGTCCGCGCCACCAGCAGGATCCAGGTGGCGAACCGCGCATCGGAGCACCAGGTCTTCTGCCCGTTGATCCGGAACCCGGCGGAGGTGCGCTCGGCGCGGCACGAGATGGCCGCGGCGTCGGAGCCCGCCCCGGGCTCGGAGATGCTGATCGACATCACCTGCCCCTCGCAGATCGCGCCCAGCAGCTCCTTCTTCTGCTGCTCCGACGCGTATCCCTTGAGGATCCCCGCCACGGTGTGCGAGGTGCCCGCACCATGGACAGGGGCCAGCCCACGCCAGAGCTCCTGGAACAGCAGGAGCTGCTCGGTCAGCCCACCGCCGCTGCCCCCGTACTCCTCGGGAATGGAGACCCCGAGGTAGTCCGCTCGGGCCAGCTTCTCGTGCAGAGCCTGGTTGTGCTGCTCGGCGCCCCCGTCGGTCAGCGCGTCGAGCTGCTCGCGAGTGCCGCACTCCTTGTCGCAGAAGGTACGGATCGCAGCAGCGAAGTCGCGCTGCTCCTCGGTGAACCCGTAGATGTCCATCGTGCCCACGTATCCTTACCCGCCCATCCAGCGGGGCGTCCGCTTCTCGAGGAAGGCCGTCATTCCCTCCACCCGATCGGCGGTGCCAAAGGCCAGTTCCATCAACCGGCGCTCGGTCTGCATCCCGGCGCTGAGAGTGGTCTCGTCGGCGGCGAGCACAGCCCTCTTGGCCAGCCGGATCGCCACCGGCGGCCCGGCCGCGACCGCGTGCGCCAGCTCCAGCGCACCGGAGCGCCAGGCGTCGGGCGCGGTGACCCGGTTGACGAACCCCAGCTGCTGCGCCTCGTGCGCGGTGACCGGGCGGCCGGTGAGCACCAGCTCCATCGCCCTGTGCTTGCCGACGATTCGGGTCAGCCGTTGGGTGCCGCCACCACCGGGCATGATCCCGACCTTGATTTCGGCCTGGGAGAATCGAGCAGTCTCGGATGCGACCACCAGGTCGCATGCGAGCGCCAGCTCACATCCACCGCCGAACGCGGCGCCGGAGACGGCTGCGATCAGCGGCACCTCGATCTCACGCAGCCGGAACCAGAACCGGCTCGACGGCGCGGCCAGCACGTCCGACATCTTGCGGTCGCGCATCGACACGATGTCGGCGCCTGCGACGAACGCGCGGTCGTGCCCCGCGATGACGACCGCTCCCACATCTGGGTCTTCGTCCAGCCTACGTAGATCGGCGAGGATAGCGTCCATCAGCCCCGGGGACAGCGCATTCAGCACGGCCGGGCGGTCTAGCTGCAGCAGGGCGACCCGGCCGTCCCGCTCGAGCCGGACCAGCTGGTCACGGCCGCTCCGGCCGGCCTCCCAGCCGACAGCCTGCGCCGTCATGCTGTCGGCCCAGCCTGGCCGTCGGCCCGGTAGTCGCCCAGGTCGAACCGCAGCGTCCGGTCCCAATAGTCCAGGTACTTCCACGGGCTGCTGATGACCACTCGACCCGCCTCGTTGCGGTACCAGTTCGTGGCGCCGCGATGAGCCCAGATCGAGCGCTCGAGCGCCTCGTCGAGCTCGTCGTTGTACTTCCAGAACACGTCCTCGCGCACATCGAGGGCGGTATGGCCGGACCTGATCAGGTGGTCGACGGTCTGCATGAAGTAGCGCACCTGGAACTCGGTGGCGATGACGGCGCTCCCGCCGTGCCCGGCGTTGGTGTTGGGCCCGTTGAGGATGAACATGTTCGGGAAGTCGGGCACGGTCAGGCCGAGATGGGCGCGAGCGTCATGGTCCCCCCACGTCTCGGCAAGAGTCTTCCCGGACCTCCCACGGATCTCCATCGGCCAGAGGAACTGCAGGGCCCGGAAGCCAGTGGCGAAGACCACCACGTCGACCTCGTGGAACTCGCCTCTGCCGGTGACGACACCGTTCGGGCGCAGCCGCGCGACCCGGTCGGCGACAAGCTCGACGTCGTCACGCTTGATCGTGGCGAACCACCCGTTATCGATCAAAGGACGCTTCGAGTACGGCGGGTAGTCCGGCAGGCAGGCCTCGACGAGATCCGGGCGGTCGGCGAGCTGCTCCTTGATATACCTGGTGAGGAAGACGCGATGGCTCTCGTTGTTCGCGTTGACCGACCGCTCCTGGTGCGGCCAGCTCGGGTCCACCTGCAACTGCGGGTGCAGCCGGTCGCTGAAGTTCCAGAACGCCCGCAGCCGGTACCAGGCCGCGTAGACCGGGATCTCACGCATGACCAGGCGGACGGCCTCGCTCACCGGCCGCTGGTAGTTCGGGTGCGGGACCGCCCACTGCTTGGAGCGCTGGAACACGACGACCCGGCTCGCCTCATCGGCGATCGACGGCACGAGCTGCATGGCGCTGGCCCCGGTGCCGATCACGGCGACCCGCTTGCCGCGAAGGTCCACCGACGTATCCCACTGGGCGGTGTGCATCACCGGACCGGCGAACATGTCGATCCCGGGCAGGTCGGGTACAAGCGGCCGGTTGACCATCCCGACGGCAGGCACGAGCACGGTGGCGGTGAGCTGCTGCTCCGAGCCGTCCTCGCCGCGCGCGACCACGTGCCAGCGAGAGGTCTTGGAGCCGAAGTCCGCCCGGACGACCTCGTGACGAAACCGGATGTGAGGCCGGATGTCGTACTTGTCGACGATGTGTTCGAGATACTCCCACACCTCGTCGCGCTTGGCGAAGTAGCGCGTCCATTCCGTGTTCGGGTCGAAGGAGAAGCAGTAGAGGTGGCCCGGGGTGTCGACACCGCAGCCCGGGTAGGTGTTTTCCAGCCAGGTGCCGCCGACCGTCTCGTTCTTCTCGATGATCGTAAACGGCACACCCGCCCGCTTGAGCTTGATCGCCGCGCACACGCCCGAGATTCCCGCCCCGACAATCAGCACATGGAAGCCGTCCGGCGCAGGCGGGAGGTCGACATCCCTGCTCCGGATACCCAACTCCTCGGCCAACAGCGGCCCGTACTCGGCCGGAACAGCCTCGTCGAGGGCGATCGCGAGCATCTCTGCGACCTCCTCCGGGGTGGGCTCCGAGGGGGTCAGCTCCCCGGCCCGAACCCGCAGCACCGCATCAAGCGTCGCCTCCCGGATCTCGTCCTGCCGCTCGGCGGGCAGGCCACCGCTGTCGTTGTCGTCGAGCCCTCTCGACCTCGTCGGCCGGTACGGCGGCTCGAGCCAGTGCCGGTCCCCGGTCAGGTGAACCAACGTCATCAGCAGGCTCGGAACGTTCGCCTCACGCAGCGCCGCTCGCAGTTCGGCGACATCGGCATGACCGCGCTCCACAGCAGCGGTCCGACTCATGGGACACCCTTCCCTCCGACGAGAGCCGGCCCGCGGGATCGGCGCGGACCGGCCACTCAGCGATCCTCGACCGATCGCGGGCCCACGGCTCGACATCGTCGCGTAAGTTTATGAGCCATGTCGTCTCAATAGTAAGGCGCGACGGGGACTCTGGTCAAGCGCCACGGCGGCCACCGACCAGCACCCCCTCGCAGCCCGGGCCGAGCCTCGGATCCGCCCGAGCCGAACAGCACCCGGCTCGCCTCGGCAGACCGCTACCTCCACGCTCGACCCCGTGCTAGAGTGACAATGTTTATTGCGACCGTGTGCCTCAAAAATAATTACGATTCACCGACAGTGACAGAGTCGGGGTCACACCGTCGCGGCGTCGAAAGCAGGAGGTTGAGATGGGCTATCCACTCCCCCGCGAGACCGCGCTCAAGGGCCCGTTCACGCCGATGCGGTTCGAGGCGACAGTCGAGGAGTGCATCGTCAGCCAGGGCGAGATTCCGAAGGACCTGGCGGGCGGCTTCTACCGCACCGGCCCGACCTGGAAGCGACCCACCATGCAGGGCACCAACCCACTGCTCTCGATGGACGGCATGGTGCAGGGCCTGGTGCTGAACAACGGCCGGGCCGACTTCCGCAACCGGTGGACCCGCACGCCGAAGTACCTGCTCGAGGAGAAGCACGGTAGAGGCCTGTTCGCCTGGACCGACGGCGGGTTCCACGACTGGCGCGACTTCGCCTATGGCGACGTGGAACGGGACCGCGTCAACCGGCACACGCCCCAGGGCACCAGCAACATCAACGTCTTTCCGTTCGCCGGCGAGATGGTCGTAGCCAGCGAGCAGGGTGGCCCGCCAATCGCGCTCGACCCGATCACGCTGGAGACCCGCGGCATCATGCCCTGGTCCTCACAGCTGTCGCCGGGCCTGCACCAGCCCGTGGTCTACGGCGACAACAGCTTCGCCGCCCACCCGAAGTGGGACCCCGACACCGGTACGCTCTATGGCTGGAACTACCGCGACACCGCCCCGTACGTCACGATGCACACCGTCCACCCGGACGGCACCGTCGACAGCCGCGACCTCTGGGATGCGCCGTACAACTCGGTCGCGCACGACATCTGGCTAACCCCCAAGTGGGTCGTGATGCCGTTCCAGCCGTTCACCGTGGACAGGAAAAAGATCACAGACCGGCAATTGGGCATCTGGGGCTGGGATCAGAGCCTGCCGATCGTGATCGCACTGATCCCGCGGGACGACGTCGACGCCGAGATCCGCTGGATCACGACGGACCTGCCAGCCGAGTACATTATGCACACCCTGTCAGCCAATGTCGAGGACGGGAAGCTCACCCTCGACGGACCGATCTTCAACCGACCGCCGTTCCCGTTCGAGCAGGACTTCGCCAAGGGCGACGACATCACGCTCTTCTTCGCGATCGCCAAGAGCTACCTCGGCCGATGGACCATCGACCTGGAGACCGGGAAGGCGGTGAGTGAGCAGCTCTCCGACCGGCCCTCGGAACTGCCGAAGGTGGACGAGCGCTTCTACGGCAAGGGCTACACCTGGGGCTTCCAGGTCGGCGGTGTGGTCAAGCGCAAGGGCATGTCGATGAACAGCCTCGTGGTGACCAACATGCGGACGCTGAGCGAGCAGGTCTACCAGATCCGCTCCGGCGAGCCGGCTGCGGTGCTCGAGGCGACGTTCGCGCCCCGCAGCAAGGACGCGCCCGAAGGCGACGGCTACGTCATCGTGCCGGTGTCGTGGTGGAGCGAGAAGCGCGGCGAGTACCTGATCTTCGACACCGACGACATCACCGTTGGCCCGATCGCCACCATCGAGCTCCCGTTCGCGCTGGGCTGGACGCCGCACGGCCACTGGATGGACTTCCGGTGACAGCGGTTCTGCCCGCGCCCACCGACCGGGACGTCTACACCGAGCAGCACCATGCCCTCCGCACGCGCGTGCGTGCGTTCCTGGCCGAGGAAGTGGTGCCGGAGTACCCGGGCTGGCGGAGCGCGGGCAGCCCCTCGCGGCGGTTCTGGCAGCGAGCGGGCGAGATCGGCATCCTCGGGATCGGCATCCCCGAGGAGTATGGCGGGCGGAGCGACACCGGCTTCCGTGACAGCGCCGTGGTCACTGAGGAGATCCAACGGCTCGGACTCGCGATCGGCGGGCTGCGGGTCCAGACCGACATCTGTGTGCCCTACCTTCTACATGCTGCCTCCGAGCGGCAACGCAAGCACTGGCTGCCCAGACTCGCCGCCGGTGAGACCGTCGCCGCGCTGGGGATCTCGGAACCGGGGGCCGGCTCGGACGTGAAGGCGATGCAGACCAGGGCCATCCGCGACGGCGACCATTATGTGGTCAACGGCGCGAAGACCTTCATCTCCAACGGCAGCATCGCCGATCTACTCATCCTCGCCGCCAAGACCGATCCCGGCCGCAGGCGCGACGGCATCAGCCTGCTGCTGGTCGACACCCACACTCCCGGCTTCCACACCGGGCGCAAGCTCAGCAAGCTCGGCCTCGAGGCGCAGGATCTGGCCGAGCTGTCGTTCGCAGACATGCGCGTGCCGGCGGACGCACTTCTCGGCGAGGAGGGGGCCGGATTCCGTTACCTGAGCACGAATCTCGCCGCGGAGCGACTCTCGATCGCGGTCAACTCGCAGGCAGCCGCGTCAGCCGCGATCGGCTGGACCATCGAACGCCTCGCCGGCACGAAACCGGGGCAGGACGTGAAGTTCACGATCGCCGGCTGCGCAGCGCAGGTGGCAGCTGGGCAGGCCCTCATCGACCGCGCGATGACCAGGCTCATCGCGGGCACGCTCAGCGGCGGCGAAGCCGCTGCCGCCAAGCTGTACTGCACCGAGTTGCAGGGCCGTGTCGTGCGCTCGTGCCTGCCGCTGTTCCCGCCCGGCGAGGCCTACCGCGCCTCGTCCCTGATCGGGCAGGCACACCTGGACGGTCGAGTGAGCCGGATCTACGGCGGCTCCAGCGAAATCATGAAAGTGATCATCAGCCACGACCTTGGCCTCTCCTCCTAGTCCATCCGTCTGGAACAGCGGGTCCACATGGAAGGAGCCGCATGTCGCAGTACACCGCACTCACGATTCAGCACAACGGCGCGATCGCAGAGGTGACGTTGACGCGCCCCGAGCTGCATAACCGCGTCGATGCGCAGCTGCACCAGGAGCTGGCGGACGCGTTGGACGGGATCGCGCGCGACCGCAAGGTGCGCGCGGTGGTCCTGGCCTCCACCGGGCGCTCGTTCTCGGCGGGCGGCGACTTCGCGCTGATGCAGGCAGCACACGACGACCTCGCCACGCGACAGGCGATCATCGATCAGGGCAGGCAGCTGGTGGAGGCGTTCCTCGCTCTTCCTCAGCCGATCGTGGTCGCGGTCCAGGGACCGGCGATCGGCCTCGGTGCCACGATCGTGCTGTTGTGCGATGTCGTCGTCGCCGCACGCGCGGCGACGCTCGCCGACTCGCATGTCGCGTTGGGGCTGGTGGCGGGTGACGGCGGCTGCCTCGTGTGGCCCCAGGCCGCCGGGATGGTGCGCGCCCGGCGGCACCTGCTGACCGGTGATCCGCTGACCGCTGAGGCGGCATATTCGCTCGGGATGGTCACCGACCTCGTCGCCGCCCCCGAAGACGCGGTCGAGACCGCCCGATCCATCGCCGAACGCATCGCCGCGCTGGCTCCGCTGGCCGTACAGGGCACCAAGCGCACGCTCAACCGGGTGTCCCAGCAGCGGGCCGGTGAGGTCGTGGACCTGTCGTTCGCCCTAGAGGAGCACACCCTCGCCAGCGACGACCTACTCGAAGGGATCGCGGCCTTCCGCGAGCGCAGGCCACCGGCCTTTCGGGGCCGCTGATCGGACTGAGGCATTCGGAGGCGCAGATGATCGGGCTGGTGCCGGCGTAGTTCTTACGTGCCTTCGCGTCGGCGTAGCGCGTCGGGTCGTCCCCGAACTCGGCGAGTACCCGGGCCGCGACGGATGGTGAGCGCCAGACGCTACTACTACCGGGAAGCCAAGATCGCCCCCAGTCACGGACCGGCGGTGCGGGGAGGAGGAACCAAGAGATGGCCCGCCGGAGCCCGGACGGCCCGCTACGAAAGCGCGGCCGACCGCAGCGCGAGATCCATCCGGACGCGGTCGCGGATGCCGTCGCCGAACTGTTCACCGAGGGTGGACGGGACGCTGTCTCGATCATCGACGCCGCCAAGGACTCTGCTGGGGTCTGTTGCATTGGGGGATGGCAGGGCGCTGTTGCATCCGGCAGGGCCGGGAGATCTTGACCGAAAATCTTCCTGTTGGAGGACGCCGGATCCGGTCGTGGAGCACCGTCAACCTGCCGACCGAGCCCCACGAAGGCCCAACTACGGGAAGATCTGCAGCCAAGATCGGCTGGAGTCGCCGGATGCAACAGTGCCGCCCTGCGCCCTTCTCCTCGCCCGCGGCGATCGATGCCCGGTAAGGTCAAATGTGGTGTGACTGTGTGCTCGCCGAGCGTGACACAGATCCACCAATTTATGATGTTGCTTGTCTCGATATATTGGCCACCTGGACGTCGGTCAATCCATCCACCCGCGGGCCGCCATATGATCAACAGTGTAAAGGGGTTCAATCGAACGCCGGGAATCGCTATAGGACCATGGGGGAATCGTGGCAGGACTCAGGAGGCTAGAGTGTCGGACATTCTCCATAACGGGAGGTGCCAGCACCACGAAGAAGATGACGTGGGCCACGCGCCGAGTGGCCCACGCCCACGTGGCCGGCCTCGACGCGAAATCGATCTTGAAGCCGTCGCCGACGCGGTAGCGGAGTTGTTCGCTGAGGGCGGATTCGACGCGGTCTCCATAAACACCACCGCCGAGATGCTCTCCGTGTCCCGGGCCACGCTCTACCGGACCGTCCCGACCAAGGAACACCTTGTCGGAATCTTGTTCGAACGCAGCACCCGCGAACTGACCGACGCGGCACAGGAGATCCTGGCTCGACCAGAGTCACCGCGAGAGCATTTGTACGCCCTGGTACGTCTCCAGATCGACGCCGCCGTTCGCATGCGCCGCTACATGCCTGTGTTCTTTGGTGGAGCCGGCCTGCCCCCCGATGTCTTCGAACGCTGGCACACATGGAGCCGCCGCTACGAGAAGTTGTGGACCGACGCGGTGACCAGGGCGATGGACGCCGGGGCACTTGAGCGGGCCGAGCCGATGATCACGGCCAGGCTCTTGCTCGGCATGTGCATCTGGGTGTCACGTTGGTACCGTCCCACAGAGGGCTACGAAAACGTTGACATCGCCGAAGCGGCCATTAGCCTGCTCCACAGCCCACCCATCGACAACGAGTTCGACACCAAGAGGTACTGAACCGTCCCGAGTTGTGGAGCGGTTCCGAGCCTGGCACCGATTCCGTCGAAGACGCCGCGGCCGAGCTGGCCCGGTCGCCGGTTCGGCGGGGCCGCATCCGGCCGCGTCTGGTTGTCGGCGGCAGACCGATCAGCGGGTCGAGCGTCGGGGGCGCTGTTGCGTTGGCGAGGTCCGCCACCATGGCCACTGATCTGTCATGATCGGATGATGCGTCGACGTCGTGTCCGGCCACCTGTGGGGTGCCAGAACTCGGCCACCGGTATTGACCTGGGGTTTTAGGCGGTTTTAGGGCTCTTCGCAGTTGGCTGGAACCTGTAGCCGGACGACTACAGGGCTGGCGCTTGCAGGGTGACGATCTGCAGCCTGGCTACGTCGTCGGGGGTGTGGTCGGCGTGGCGCTCGTCGCCGAAGAGCCAGGTCAGGACGTTGTCCATGCCCAAGCCGCGAGGCTGCCATACGACTTGCGGCCACACTGCGTCATCGTCGACTGCAACTGCTGGTGATCGGTTGAACACGTTTTCCGGCGTACTGCGAAGAGCCGGTTTTAGGCGGCTCGTTCGTATTCGTTGATCAGGCCGCCGAGGACGGGCTGGCGTTTGATTCGTTCCTTGGTCAGGTCGGCGACGGGATGGTCGGGCCGTGGTGGTTGAAGGCCACAACCGCGGTGGGGCCGTTGTCCGTTGTAGTGGGTCGCGTACTCGGCCAGGACGGGTCTGTTGCATTGCGGGATGGCAGGGCATGGTTGACCCTGCCGAGCGGGTGATCAGATCGCGAGGGTGAGCTCGGTGAACGCGGCTGTCAGCCGTGCGTGCGGGTCGGTGTCGATCCCGAGTTCGTAGTGGCCGCGGCGGATGTTCTGAACGAACGCATGACCTGCGCTGATCGTCTGGGCGGAACGCAGCCGTTTCAGTCCGCGCATCGGGCGGAGCCGGGCTTTCAGGCGGCTGTGGTCGGCTTCGATCCGGTTGTTCTCCCGCGCGGCGTCGACGTGGCAGGCCTCGGGTACCAGCTCGTCCAGGATCCGCGGGTAGACGGGGGCCTTGTCGGTGGTGACCTCGACCGGCCGGCGCCCGTGAGACAACGCCGCGGTGAAGAACCGGCGTGCCGCAGCCTGATCACGGCGGGTGCTGGCCAGGACGTCGATGACCTGCCCGTACTGGTCAACCGCCCGGTACAGGTACGTCCACCGCCCGGCGACCTTGACATAGGTCTCGTCGACGAACCACCGGTCACCAGGACGGTGCCGACACGGCCGGGCCGCGTCCACGAGCAGGGGCGTGAAGCGTTGAACCCACCGGTAGATCGTGACGTGGTCAACCTCGAGGCCGCGTTCAGCGAGAAGCTCCTCGACGTCCCGGTAGGACAGCGAGTACCGGGGTCTGTTGCGTCGACGAAGTCCGCTGCCTCGACGACCTCTACCAGGCATGATCGAGTCATGCGTCGACGTCGTGTCCGGCCACCGGCTCCGACATCAGAGTTCGCCGGGTTCCGGTTCCCACCCG